>NZ_JAEKDC010000013.1:0-193094 GCF_016405645.1 Pseudomonas sp. MF5691 | reverse complement strand
GGGGGGCCGCCGCGATGGGCCATCCATGGCCCAGCGCGGCTAACCCGGCGTCCTGCCGGGTTACCCCCCAAATCAATATCGGATGACGGCCAGCGTGGTTTAACGGGGCGCCTAAGATCAAAATCACCAGCAAAGCGAGGCGGCCTGACAGCCGACCTGATCGTCGAATCGTGCGCGTACCCCTGTGGGAGATTCTATGTACATCCGAGACTAATGACTGCGGCCGGTTCGTTCGAAAGTAGCATTCGCTCGCCAGCCCACCCATGTATTAATGCCTGTACCGGACTCTCCCGGTATAACAAGAGGAACGCTCCCATGTGGACCAAACCCGCCTACACCGACCTGCGTATCGGCTTTGAAGTGACCATGTATTTCGCCAACCGCTGAAACCATCCCAGGAGCCGGCCTGCCGGCTCCTGCAGGGATAAGGGCTAGCCCATTGGTCTGATTGCATTCGCCAGCGGATGCGTTAGTGTGGCCCGTATCTTCCAAAACAATAAAAACAGGCTTTCCAATGAGCCATAGCCTCAGCCAATTGCGTAAATTCGTCTCCCCAGAAATCATCTTCGGCGCCGGTTCCCGGCACAATGTCGGCAATTACGCCAAGACCTTTGGTGCGCGCAAGGTCCTGGTGGTCAGCGACCCGGGTGTGGTCGCTGCCGGTTGGGTCACGGATGTCGAGGCCAGCCTGCAGGCCCTGGGGATCGAGTACTGCCTGTACACCGCGGTGTCACCCAACCCGCGTGTCGAAGAAGTGATGCAGGGCGCCGAGGTCTACCGCGAGAACCATTGCGATGTGATCGTCGCCGTCGGCGGCGGCAGCCCGATGGATTGCGGCAAGGCCATCGGTATTGTGGTCGCCCATGGGCGCAGCATTCTTGAGTTCGAAGGGGTGGACACCATCCGCGTGCCCAGCCCGCCGCTGATCCTGATCCCGACCACCGCCGGCACCTCGGCCGATGTGTCGCAGTTCGTGATCATTTCCAATCAGCAGGAACGCATGAAGTTTTCCATCGTCAGTAAGGCAGTGGTGCCGGATGTGTCGCTGATCGACCCGGAAACCACCGCCAGCATGGACCCGTTCCTCTCGGCCTGTACCGGGATCGACGCGCTGGTGCATGCCATCGAAGCCTTTGTGTCCACCGGCCACGGCCCACTGACCGACCCCCATGCGCTGGAAGCCATGCGCCTGATCAATGGCAACCTGGTGCAGATGATCGCCAACCCCGGCGATATCGCCCTGCGCGAGAAAATCATGCTCGGCAGCATGCAGGCCGGCCTGGCGTTTTCCAATGCGATCCTCGGCGCGGTGCATGCCATGTCCCACAGCCTGGGCGGCTTTCTCGACTTGCCCCATGGCCTGTGCAACGCGGTGCTGGTGGAGCATGTGGTGGCGTTCAACTACAACTCGGCGCCGGAACGGTTCAAGGTGATTGCCGAGACCTTCGGCATCGACTGCCGGGGCCTCAACCACCGGCAGATCTGCGGGCGGCTGGTGGAGCACCTGATTGCCCTCAAGCACGCCATCGGCTTCCATGAAACTCTCGGCCTGCACGGGGTGCGGGTGGCAGATATTCCGTTTTTGTCGCAACACGCCATGCATGACCCGTGCATCCTGACCAACCCGCGTGAGTCGAGCCAGCGTGACGTCGAGGTCGTCTATGGCGAAGCTCTCTGACGACCAGCAGCGGGCTCTGGCCGGGCTGCTGGGGCTGGGCGATCACTCGGCGCGCAAGAGCCACTACCCGGAGCTGACGGCGCGGCTGGATGAACTGGAAGCCGAGCGCAAACGCTATATCCGCCTCAACGATGAGCTGGAACAACGGGTGGCGGCGCGCACCGATGAGCTGCTCGAAGCCAACCACAACCTGCAACAGCAGATCGCCCGGCGCGAACAGACTGAACAAGACCTGCGCGACGCCCGTGACGCCGCCCAGGCCGCCAATCGCAGCAAGGACAAGTACCTGGCCGCTGCCAGCCATGACCTGCTGCAACCGCTCAACGCGGCGCGGCTGCTGATCTCTACCCTGCGTGAACGCAACCTGCCCAGTGTCGAGCAAGTGCTGGTGGAGCGCACCCATCAGGCTCTGGAAGGGGCCGAGGACCTGCTGACCGACTTGCTGGATATCTCGCGCCTGGACCAGGCAGCGGTCAAGCCGGACGTGGCGCTGTACCGCCTGGATGAGCTGTTTGCGCCGCTGGTGTCGGAGTTCCATTCGGTGGCCCAGGCGGCGGGCCTCAAGCTGCGGGCGCGCACTGCCGGCTACGCGATCCGCACGGACTTGCGCCTGATGACGCGTATTTTGCGCAACTTCCTCAGCAATGCCTGCCGCTACACCGATGAGGGTTGCATCCTGTTGGGCGCGCGGCGACGCGGTGATCGCCTGCGCCTGGAGGTCTGGGACACCGGGCGCGGAATCGCGGCGGACCGGTTGAGCTCGATCTTTTTGGAGTTCAACCAACTCGATGTCGGCCGCGCCGCGGATCGCAAGGGCGTTGGGTTGGGCCTGGCGATTGTCGAGCGTATCGCGCTGATTCTAGGTTACCCGGTGGCAGTACGTTCATGGCCGGGGCGCGGCTCGATGTTCAGCATCGAGGTGCCGTTGAGTGCCGAGGTACCCCTGGCCATCAGTCAGTTGCCGACACAGCCGAGCACTGGTAATCCGTTGCCCGGGCGCCGCCTGCTGGTGATCGATAACGAGCTGAGCATCCTTGAAAGCATGCGCGCGCTGCTCGGGCAGTGGGGCTGCGAGGTGGTGACCGCCACCGACCAGGCCGGTGCCTTGCTGGCGTTGCAGGGCCGGGCGCCGGAGCTGATCCTGGCTGACTATCACCTCGACCATGGGGTGGTGGGGTGTGCGGTGGTCAAGCAGTTGCGCGAGCATTTCGCCCAGAACATTCCCGCCGTGATTATCACTGCGGACCGCACCGACCAGTGCCGCCGCGCCCTGCGCCGCCTGGAAGCACCGTTGCTGAACAAACCGGTCAAGCCAGGTAAGTTGCGGGCGGTGTTGAGCCAGTTACTGGGGTAGGGCAATACTCCCTGCTCTTGTACGGGGCTATCGTTAAAAATTCTTTCGCTCTGAGTAAAAATTACATGCTGTGTGTTTCTGTAAAAGCAGCACAAACTTTGCCTTATTCCACTGTCATTTAAATAGATGGTGCTTTAAGGAGCGCTCCATGCAGTCGATTTTTCATCTGGCCTACCATGTTCGCGATTTGGAAGTTTCACGTCAGTTCTACTGTGACTTGCTGGGTTGCGCACAAGGGCGCAGCACGGATACATGGATGGACGTGAATTTCTTCGGGCATCAATTATCCCTGCACCTGGGTGAGCCCTTTGCCGTCACTGATACCGGCAGGGTCGGCGATCATCTGGTACCGATGCCTCATCTGGGGGTGTTGCTGGAGATGCCGGACTGGCTGGTGTTAAAGGACCGTTTGATCGCGGGCGGGGTGAAGTTTGTCCTCGCCCCTTATCTGCGCTTTGCCGGCGGACCGGGCGAGCAGGCAACCCTGTTCTTCCTGGATCCGGCCGGCAATCCCATCGAGATAAAAGGCTTCTGTGATTTGCAATCGGCGTTCGCTGTTTAACGCATGTTACGCAAACGACGTTAAGTTGATTTAAGTCTTTTGGGCGCGCCAGCCAACGGTAGGACGTGAACTCGTCAAGTTGCTCAATGGCTGCGACGGAACCTGGAGCGCGTGCGTATCCCGAAGCAGGCCCACAAGTTTTCGGGGCAATTGTGGGGCGGCCAGCAACAGCGCGTGGCGATTACCTGTGCCCTGTGCATGAAGCCGAAAATCATGCTGTTCGACGAGCCGACCTCGGCGCCCAATGACTTCTTCGACAACCCGCAGATTTTGCATTGAGCCCTTGGGCAGACAGGCCTGTAACAGAGGAATGCCATGTACCGTTTTGATCATTTGGATGCCTCCACCCTGGCACAGCGGGTCTGTGCGGGTGAGGTGAGCGAAGAGACAGTCGCCGCACACTTCCTTGGGTGTGCCGAGGCTCAGGAGTCGACAATACAGGCCTTTGTTTCGTTCGACCCCGACGCGGTTCGTGCTCAAGCGAGGCAATTGACCGGGACGCGTGCGCGAGGTCTGTTGGCAGGTATTCCGGTGGGGGTCAAAGATAACTACGACACCGTGGATCATCCCACCGGTTTTTACTCGCCGATCTATGAGGACAACCGCCCGTCCCGTGACGCACAGGTTGTCTCGCTGCTGCGCCAGGCGGGGGCGCTGATTATGGGCAAGACCCACACCACCGAATTCGCCTATATGCACACCGGGCCGACGCGCAATCCCCAGGACCTCCGACGCACGCCTGGGAGTTCGAGTGCGGGCTCGGCGGGGGGGCTGGCGGCTGGATTCTTTCCCATCGCCCTGGGTACGCAGACGGCCGGATCATTGATCAAGCCTGCCGCTTACTGTGGGGTGCACGCCTTCAAACCCAGCTATGGGTTGGTCTCGCTTGAGGGGGTCAAGCCACTGGCGCCGAGTTTCGACACGGTCGGCTGGTTTGGGCGTTCGGTGCGTGACCTGAGCCTGATCGCGCAAGTCCTGATCCCGGGGTTCCCGGCGCGCCCCGCGGAAAGCCCGCTACGGTCGTTGGGCTTTTGCCGTACGGCGCGCTGGGATCAGGTGGACAAGGACGTGGCCCTGGCACTGGAAGCCGCTATGGATACGCTGCGTGCGGCAGGGCACCGAGTGAGCGAAGTGGTGTTGCCCGAGGGGTTTGCCAGGGTGTTTGATGACCATCTGTTGATAAACGATTGTGAGGGCGCCCGCTCATTGGCCGCCGAGTTCAATCGGCATCCGGACAAGATGAGCATGGAAATCCTCGATATGTTCGCCCGTGCCGAGCGGACCAGTTGGGAGCAAGAGTCAGCGGCCAAGAGGCGTCTGGCACAGTTGGCGCCGGTGCTGGAGGAGATATTCGAACCGTTTGACGCCGTCCTGGGGGCGAGCTGCGGCATCGTCGCCCCGTTGGGCCTTGGCGCCACTGGGCCGTCGGACTTCATCAAATTCTGGATGGCATTTGGATTGCCGCAAGTGAATATTCCTCTTGTGCGCAAAACTGCAGAGCTGCCGGTAGGGCTGCAAATAATCGGAGGATTTAGAAACGACAGCCTTTTGCTAAGCGTGGCTGAGCAGGTCGATGCCCTGCTGCGGCCGGCTGGCCGATAGAGGGGGGCAGTGCTCACGTGTTGGCCTGGCACGTTGATACCCGTCAACACGGCGTGCGGTGCTTTGCCTCATGCTGTCGGCCTGATTTGAAGGCTGACGGAGAACCCCATGAACGGCCCCGCAACAACCGCTGCATCATTCAAGTTGCCCATGGGCCTGGTGATTGCCGTACTGGTGATGGTCGGCGTGCTGCTGTTGCCGCTGCCCGCCGATTTGCCGATGGCCGGCCAGCGGATGCTGGCGATCCTCGCGTTTGCCGTGGTGGTGTGGATCACCGAAGCGGTGTCCTACGAAGCCAGTGCGATCATGATCACCTCGTTGATGGCCTTTCTGTTGGGCACCGCACCATCCTTGCAGGACCCGACGCACCTGATCGGTTCCAGCCCCGCTATCAGCATGGCGCTCACCGGGTTTGCCAACCCGGCCCTGGCCCTGGTGGCCGGTGCGTTGTTTATCGCCGCCGCCATGACCCACACCGGCCTCGACCGGCGTATCGCCCTGGTGACTCTGACCCGGGTCGGCACCAGCACTCGCGGGATCCTGGTGGGCGCGATTGCGGTGACCATCCTGCTCAGCCTGGTGGTGCCCAGCGCCACCGCCCGCAGCGCCTGCGTGGTGCCGATCATGATGGGGGTGATTGCCGCGTTTGGCGTGGACAAACGCTCGAATATCGCCGCCGGGATCATGATCGTCGTCGCCCAGGGCACCAGTATCTGGAACGTCGGGATCCAGACCGCCGCCGCGCAGAACCTGCTGACGGTCGGTTTTATGGACAAGATGCTCGGCCAGCGCGTGTCGTGGATCGACTGGTTGATCGCCGGGGCGCCGTGGGCGCTGATCATGTCGGCGGTACTGCTGTTTCTGGTACTCAAGTTGCTGCCCCCGGAAAGCAATAGCATTCCCGGTGGCAAGGAAGCGGTGGCGCAGTCCCTGGTGGAGATCGGCCCGATGACCGGGCCGCAGAAGCGCTTGCTGACCGTTTCGGTATTGCTGCTGCTGGCCTGGGCCACGGAAGGGCGCCTGCACAGCTTCGATACCACCTCCACCACCTACGCCGGCCTGGTGTTCCTGCTGCTGCCGGGGATCGGCGTGATGACCTGGAAGGACGTGCAGTCGCGTATCCCCTGGGGCACGGTGATTGTGTTCGGCGTGGGCATCAGCCTGGGTACCGCGTTGCTCACCACCCAGGCCGGGCAATGGCTGGGCGCGCAGGTGGTGGGGCATACCGGCCTGGATCAACTGGGGCCGCTGGGGGTGTTTGCGATCCTGGGCGCATTCCTGATTGTGATTCACCTGGGCTTTGCCAGCGCTACCGCGCTGACCTCGGCGTTGTTGCCGATCCTGATTGCCGTACTGCAAACCCTGCCGGGAGACTTCAGCCGGCTGGGCATGACCATGTTGCTCGGGTTTGTGGTCAGCTACGGTTTTATCCTGCCGATCAACGCCCCGCAGAACATGGTGTGCCTGGGCACCGGCACCTTCACCGCGCGGCAGTTTGCCAAGGTGGGCTTGCTGGTCACGGTGATTGGCTATCTGCTGATGCTGGTGTTTGCCGCCACCTACTGGAGCTGGCTGGGCTGGATCTAAAACCTCCTGTGGGAGCTGGCTCTCACAGGGGGGGGCTCGGCTGGGCACATAATTTGCGCCACATCACAAATCAAATGTGGGAGCAGGCCAGCTCCCACAAAGATGACAAGATGAACCCCGCTCAGGTCTACTAAGCTCTGAGTCAGGGTTTTACCGGCCTCGTGCGTCGGTCATCAAGGTCACGAATGGATAAATACACCCCGCACACCTGGCAACCCCACGAGCGTCCGAGCTTGCCGGGGTCGCCGTCGACGCCCCATCACCCCACGCTCAAACGCTGGGCTTTTGCCCTGGTTGGGGTGCTGGTGGCAATCACCGGCGGCCTGGGCAATGCGCTGGTGATCGCCAATCTGCCGTATCTGCAAGGGGCATTGGGCGCGACCACCGCCGAAATGGCCTGGCTACCCGCCGCCTATGTGATGACCAACGTGTCCATGAACCTGCTGCTGGTGAAGTTCCGCCAGCAGTTCGGCTTGCGCGCGTTTACCGAAGTGTTCCTGGTGCTCTACGCCCTGGTCACCTTTGGCCATCTGTTCGTCAATGACCTCAGTTCGGCAATCGCCGTGCGTGCGGCCCACGGCATGGTGGGCGCGGCCCTCAGTTCCCTGGGGTTGTACTACATGGTCCAGGCGTTCCCGGCGAAGTGGCGGCTCAAGGCTCTGGTGCTGGGCCTGGGTACCGCGCAACTGGCGTTGCCGATGGCGCGGCTGTTTTCCGAAGACTTGCTGCAGATTGCCGAGTGGCGCGGCCTGTACCTGTTTGAGCTGGGCATGGCGCTGACTTGCCTGGGCTGTGTGTTCCTGCTCAAGTTGCCGCCGGGTGATCGCTTCAAGACCTTTGAAAAGCTCGACTTCCTGACCTTTGCTTTGCTCGCCTCGGGCGTGGCATTGCTCTGCGCGGTACTGTCCCTGGGGCGCATCGACTGGTGGCTGGAAGCCCCATGGATCGGCGTGGCCTCGGCCTGTTCCCTGGTGCTGATCATGGCCGGGCTGGCCATCGAACATAACCGCGCCAACCCGCTGCTGATGACCCGCTGGCTGGGCGGCGGGGTGATGATTCGCCTGGCCCTGGCGGTAATCCTGATCCGCATGGTGCTGTCCGAGCAATCCACCGGCGCCGTGGGCTTTTTGCAGGCGCTGAATATGAGCAGCGAGCAGATGCGCACCCTGTACCTGGTGATGCTGTTGGGGGCGATCAGTGGCCTGGTGATCAGCGCGTTGACCATCAACCCGGCACACTTGCTGATGCCCTTGGTGATTTCCCTGGCGCTGATGGCCACGGGCTCGGTGATGGACAGCTTCTCCAGCAACCTGACGCGGCCGCAGAACATGTACCTGAGCCAGTTTCTGCTGGGGTTTGGCGGTACCTTCTTCCTCGGCCCGACCATGGTGCTGGGCATGCGCAATGTGCTGGCCAACCCGCGCAACCTCGTGAGTTTCTCGGTGCTGTTCGGGATCTGCCAGAACCTCGGCGGGCTGTTGGGCGCGGCGTTGCTCGGCACCTTCCAGGTGGTGCGGGAGAAATTTCATTCGAGCATGATTGTCGAACACCTGACCCTGCTGGATCCGCGGGTCGCGGCCCGTGTACAAAGCGGTGGCTCGGCCTACGGCTCGGTGATTGCCGACCCGGAACTGCGCAACCTGATGGGCATTCGCAGCCTGGCCACGGCGGCCACCCGCGAGGCCAATGTTATGGCTTATAACGACGTGTTTATGCTGATCGCGATCATCGCGATCCTCACCATGTTGTGGATCTTTACCCGCAGCCTGTGGCTGATGAGCACCACCAAGAAAGCTGCCGCCAGTGCAGCGCCTTCCGTTCAACCTAGCGGCGCACTTCCTTCATGAGCGAACCTACGGCTACCACCACGACCACCAATGCCATTGCCGCCACCCCGGAGGGCAGCACGCCACCGGGTGCGACGGCCACCGAGCCGCGCTCCCTGGGCGTGCGCATCGTCTCGTCCCTGGGCTTTGCCGCGATTGCCATCGTTGGCGTGTTGATTGTGCTGTACGCCTGGCAATTGCCGCCGTTCAGCAGCGCCGTGGAAACCACCGAAAATGCTCTGGTACGCGGCCAGGTGACGATCATCAGCCCGCAATTGGGCGGTTATGTGTTCGAGGTGCCGGTGCAGGACTTCCAGCACGTCAAGGCCGGGGATTTGCTGGTACGCCTCGACGACCGCATCTACAAGCAGCGCCTGGATCAGGCCCAGGCGCAACTGGCGGTGCAGCAAGCCGCCCTGGCCAACGTGGTGCAACAGCGCAACAGTGCCGAAGCGACCATCAAGCTGCGCCAGGCCGCCCTGGCCGATAGCCAGGCCCAGGCGCGCAAAAGCACCGCCGACCTGCGTCGCAACGAAGAGCTGATCAGCGACGGCTCGGTGTCGCGCCGTGAATTGGACGTGACCCGCGCCGCCAACGCGCAAACCATCGCCGCTGTGGCCCAGGCCCAGGCCAGCCTGGAAATCGCCCGCCAGGACCTGCAGACGGTAATCGTCAATCGCGGCTCCCTGGAAGCGGCGGTGGCCAGTGCCGATGCGGCGGTGGAGCTGGCGCGGATCGACCTGTCGAACACCCGCGTCCTGGCCCCCCGGGACGGTCAACTGGGGCAGATTGGTGTACGTCTGGGGGCCTACGTCAACTCCGGCGCGCAGCTGATGGCACTGGTGCCGAACCAGTTGTGGGTGATCGCCAATATGAAAGAAACCCAGATGGACAACGTGCAGGTGGGCCAGCCGGTAACGTTTACCGTGGATGCCCTGGACCACCGCAAGTTTCATGGCACGGTGCAGCGTATTTCGCCGGCGACGGGGTCTGAGTTCAGCCTGTTGCAGGCCGATAACGCCACCGGCAACTTCGTCAAGATCGCCCAGCGCGTGCCGGTGCGGATCACGGTGGACCCCGATCAGGAGCAAAGCGAACGCCTGCGACCGGGGCTGTCGGTGGTGGTGAGTATCGACACGGCGGGGCGCTTGAAGAACAGTCCGCCTTGAACTGGATGATGCTCCTACAGCATCGGTGGCAGGGTGCCCAATAGGGAAACGGCCGCCACCGCCGCCGCGCCCAACAGCCATTCCAGCAACACGCTGGCCTGCAATTGGCCACGTCGCTGCTGGCAATCCTGGGTCCGTAGCCGGTTCAGCACTGCCAGGCCGAGCATGCCCGCCACCAGCAGCGCCTTGATCAACAGGATCAAGGCAAACCCGCTGAACAGCGGGGTAGGCCAGAATTGCCCGGTGAGCACGCGGATATTGATCAGCCCGGTGACCAGCAAACCCGCCACCAGCCCGTAACCGACGCCACTGAAGCGCTGCAGAATCTCTTCCAGGGGCGTGTGCTGCGTTTGGCGCAGGAGCAGGACCAACAACAGCAACCCACCGAGCCACGCACCGACGCAGAGCAGGTGCACCGCCTGGTTGAGGATCAGCAATTGGCCGCTAAGGCCACTGAGCATGGCGCCATGGCCCACGGGGGCCAGGGTTGCCAGGAGCAGCGTCGTCAGGGGCAGGCGCGCGCGGTTGCAACGTGTCAGCAGGCTCAGCACCAACAGGCCATTCAACAGCAGGTGCACGCTCCAGACCTGGCCGAAAAAAGTCTTGCCCAGCACCAATTGCACCGTTGCAAGGTCCAGCGCCAGCAAGTCGCTGCCGGCCATGCTGGCACTGATCAACAGCAGCCACGCCACGCCGCTGCCCAGGGCCAGCCAGGCCAGTGGCCCGGTGAGGCGCGCCAGTTGCCGGTCCACTGCCGGCTGGGGCTTGGTGCCCAGGAGCAAGGGCCGGAACACACTGGCCCCGAACATCAGCAGCACCGCCATAAAGTGCAGGAAACGGCACAGCACCAGCAGGGTTGCCATGGGTTATTGGCCGACCTTGAAGCTGTAGCTGCCTGCGCTCTTGTGGGTATCGACCGAGATGGCGTGCCACTCGACCTTGTAGGTGCCGGCAGCCAACGGGGCGGCCGGGGTCACCACCAGGGTTTTCTTGTCTTTGTCCGGGGTTTCCAGGCCCTTGACCGCCACTTCGGTGCCGTCCCTGCTCAGGGACACCTTGGTGAACGTGGCTTCGACGCCTTCGGAAAACACCAGGCGCAGGTCGGCGGGGGCCGTGACGGTGCTGTCGGCCGCCGGCGTGGTGCTTTTCAGGTGGGCGTGGGCCAAGGCCGCCTGGGCGCCCAGCAGAGAGGTCAGCAAGGCAACCGTCATCAACGTGTTCTTGATCAACATCGTGCACTACCTATCAAGGGGAGGAGCGGGCAGTGTACGAAGTTTCCACTCAGGCTGTCGCCCCGATCTAGAGCGGATGGTAGTCTTCCAGGCATGTCGTTGTCAGGGAGCCCCTATGGGCAATCACAAGATCGGTATCCGTCGGGTCAACGTCGAAAAGATTCTGCTGGCCGCTGAAAAGGTCTTCGCCGAAAAAGGCTATGGCAGCACCGCCATGGCCGACATTGCCGAACAGGCGCAACTGCCGCGCTCCAACCTGCATTACTACTTCAGCACCAAGAGCGAGTTGTACAGCGCGGTGTTGTTCGACCTGCTGGAAGTGTGGAAGCAGGACGCGCTGTGCTTCGAAATGTTTGATGATCCACGGGTGGTGCTCAGCAGCTACATCCGGGCGAAGATGCAGCACTCGCGCAGCCGCCCCTATGGTTCGAAAGTCTGGGCCAATGAAATCATCCACGGCGCGCCGACCCTCGGCGAAGCGCTGGATGCGAGCCTCTACGATTGGGCCAAGATGAAGGAAGCGAAGATCCGCCAATGGGTGGAAGACAAGCGCATCCTCGCGGTGGAGCCGTCGAGCCTGCTGTATATGATCTGGGCCTCGACCCAGCACTATGCCGACTTCGATCACCAGGTGATGATCCTCAACGACCATCAGGCGCTGTCGGATATGCAGTTCGAGCGGGCGGTGCAGACGGTGACCAGTGTGATTCTGCGGGGGATTGGCTTGGAGCCCTGAGCTTTGGGGAGAGGTTGAGGGCCTCATCGCAGGCAAGCCAGCTCCCACATTGGATTGGATTCACACCATTGAAATGTGGAAGCTGGCTTGCCTGCGATAGCGATTTAAAAGGTTACACCGCCTCCCGATAGGGGTTCCTCGGATCCTGGGTCCAGTTGAGAAACGGCTTGCCAGTGTCCATCGGCACCATCTCGATGCAATCCGCCACCGGGCAGGTGATCTGGCACAGGTTGCAGCCCACGCATTCGTCGTCGATCACTTGGTACACGTGGGTGCCATCGGCCTGCTTGAGGCTGGCAATCGCCTGGTGCGAGGTGTCTTCACAGGCAATATGGCAACGCCCGCAGCCGATGCACGCGGCCTGGTCAATCTTGGCGATGACCTGGTAGTTGATGTCCAGGTACTTCCAGTCCGTGGTGTTGCCCACCGCGCGCCCGGAAAAATCCTGCAGGCTGCTGTAGCCCTGGCTGTCCATCCAACGCGACAAGCCATCCTTCATCTCGTCGACAATCCGAAAACCATGCAGCATCGCCGCCGTGCACACCTGCACTGCACCGCAGCCCAGGGCCACGAATTCTGCGGCATCGCGCCAGTTGCCGATGCCGCCGATCCCACAGATCGGCAGGCCCTGGGTCTGGGGATCGCGGGCAATTTCGGCGACCATGTTCAAGGCAATCGGCTTGACCGCCGAGCCGCAGTAGCCGCCGTGGGTGCTTTGGGTGCCGACGATCGGCAGGGCGACCATGCGTTCCAGGTCGACGCTGGTGATGGAGTTGATGGTATTGATCAGCGACACCGCATCGGCGCCCCCGCGATACGCGGCACGGGCGGCCACGCGAATATCGGTGATGTTGGGCGTGAGCTTGACGATCACCGGCAGCGAACAGTAGGTCTTGCACCAGCGTGTCACCTGTTCCACGTACTCCGGCACCTGGCCCACGGCCGCGCCCATGCCCCGTTCCGGCATGCCGTGGGGGCAGCCGAAGTTCAGTTCGATGCCATCGCAACCGGTGGCTTCTACCAGGGGCAGAATGTTTTTCCATGACTCTTCGACGCACGGCACCATCAACGACACAATCAGTGCGCGGTCCGGCCAGTCCTTTTTCACCTGGGTGATTTCCCGCAGGTTGATCTCCAGGGAGCGGTCGGTAATCAGCTCGATATTGTTGATACCCAGCACTTCGCGGTTGGCGCCAAAGTGCGCCGAATAACGGGACGAGACGTTGACCGCCGCCGGGTCCTCACCCAGGGTTTTCCAGACCACGCCACCCCAGCCGGCCTCAAAGGCGCGGACCACGTTGTAGGCTTTGTCGGTGGGTGGCGCGGAGGCCAGCCAGAACGGGTTGGGGGCTTTGATACCGGCGAAGACAATCGAGAGATCGGCCATTTACGCAGCCTCCACGTTGAGCATGAGTTGAGCGTGCATGGCCTCGGCGGCCAGCTTGCCGTGTTGCACGGCCTGGACGGTGAGGTCTTGCCCGAGGCTGACGCAATCGCCGCCGGCATACACGCCGGGGATGCTGGTTTGCAGCTGCGCATCGACAAAGATCCGTTCACCCTGGCGTTGCAGTTGCTGGGCCAGGGGATCGTGCAAGGCCTGCTCGTCGAAGCCTTGGCCGATGGCCTTGAAGATCGCATCGGCCGCCAGCTCGAAGGTTTCGCCGGTGGTGTGCAGGCGGCCGTTTTCCAGGCGCGTGCGGGCAAAGCGCATACCGCGTACCTGGCCGTGGTCGTCCAGCAGCACGGTGTCGGGTTGGGCCCAGGTCAGCAGGCGGACCTGGTTGGCCTTGGCGATCTCCTGTTCATGGTCGGTGGCGCCCATGTCGGCAAGGCCACGGCGATATACCAGGTTGACGTCCCGCGCGCCCAGGCGAGCCATTTGTACGGCCATGTCGATGGCGGTATTGCCGGCACCGAGCACGATGCAGCGGTCGGCCAGGGGCAGTTGGCTGAGGTCGTCGGCCTGGCGCAGCTCACGGATGTAGTCGGTGGCGGCGAGCAAACCGGGGGCGTCTTCGTGGGGCAGGCCCAGGTGTTTGCTGGCGGCCAGGCCCAGGCCGAGGAAAACCGCGTCGAATTGCTGGTGCAGGTCGCTCAGGCTCAGGTTGTCGCCCAGGCGCTGGCCGTGGCGGATTTCGATGCCGCCGATCTGCAAGAGGAAATCCAGCTCCTGCTGGGCGAAGTCATCCACCAGTTTGTACTTGGCGATCCCGTATTCATTGAGGCCGCCGGCTTTTTCCCGGGCTTCGAAAATCACCACGTCATGCCCATGCAAGGCACTGCGATGGGCACAGGACAGCCCCGCAGGCCCGGCACCGACCACCGCGATGCGCTTGCCGGTAGGGGCGGCGCGCTGGAACGGGTGTTGCTCAAAGTGCGCGTTGTCGATGGCATAGCGTTGCAACAGGCCGATCAGCACCGGGGCGCATTCGTCGCTGTGGTTGCGCACACAGGCCTGCTGGCAGAGGATTTCTGTCGGGCAGACCCGGGCGCAACTGCCGCCGAGGATATTGGCCGAGAGAATCTTCTGCGCCGCGCCCTGGACGTTGTCGGTGTGGATATTGCGAATGAACGAGGGGATGTCGATCTCGCTGGGGCACGCGTTGACGCACGGCGCGTCGTAGCAATACAGGCAGCGCGAGGCTTCCAGGTGGGCCTGGCGGGCATTGAGGGGCGGTGCCAGGTCGGTGAAATGGCTGGCGAGGGTCGCCCCATCTTCGTTGGGGTGGGGGAGGTGGTTCAGGGTCTGGATCACGGTAAGGGCCTCACGGTTTTTTTTGCCTCTGGCGGGCATTGGTTTTTTGTTGTTTGCACTGGCCTCATCGCGGGCAAGCCTGCTCCCACATTTGATCGGGTTCACCTATCAACGGGTGGCAGCTGGCTTGCCTGCGAGTGGCGATTTCAGCGGTTTATCGCGACTGGCCTGGAATGCTCGGCCCGCTTGCGCAACTGCTCGAACACCGCCGGATACGCCGGCCGTTCGACATAGCGCCCGGCACCACGCTCGGCGCGCAGGTCGCCATCGACCCACACCAGCTTGCCCTGGCTGATGGTGTGGCTGGGTACGCCACGTACGGTCTTGCCTTCGAAGATATTGAAGTCCACCCGCTGATGGTGGGTCTTGGCCGAGATGGTCCGTGTGCCCTGGGGATCCCACAGCACCAGGTCGGCATCGGCACCGACGCGGATCGCCCCCTTGCGTGGGTAGAGGTTGAAGATTTTTGCGGTGTTGGTGGAGGTCAATGCGACAAACTCCTGCATCGACAGGCGCCCGCTGTTGACGCCTTCGTCCCACAGCAACGCCATGCGGTCTTCGATGCCGGCGGTGCCGTTGGGGATCTTGCTGAAGTCGTCACGCCCGGCGGCCTTTTGGTCGGCGCAGAAGCAGCAGTGGTCGGTCGCGGTGGTGTGCAGGTTGCCCGATTGCAGGCCGCGCCACAGTGCGTCTTGATGCCCGCGGGGGCGGAAGGGCGGGCTCATCACATAGCCCGCTGCGGTTTGCCAGTCGGGATGCTGGTACACGCTGTCGTCCAGCAGCAGGTGCCCGGCCAGGACCTCGCCGTAGACCGCCTGGCCCTTGGCGCGGGCGTAGGTGATTTCGTCGAGGGCTTCCTGGGTCGAAACATGCACCAGGTACAGCGGCGTGCCGATGGTTTCGGCAATCCGGATCGCCCGGCTGGCCGCTTCGCCTTCCACTTGTGAAGGGCGCGACAGCGGATGGGCTTCGGGCCCGGTGATGCCCTGGGCCATCAGCTTGCGTTGCAGGTGATACACCAGCTCGCCGTTTTCTGCATGCACGGTGGGCACCGCGCCCAGTTCCAGGCAGCGTTCGAAGCTGGCGACCAGGGTGTCGTCGGCGGCCATGATCGCGTTCTTGTAGGCCATGAAGTGCTTGAAGCTGTTGATGCCGTGGTGGCTTACCAGCTCGGCCATTTCCTCGCGCACCTGTTCGCTCCACCAGGTAATCGCGACATGAAACCCGTAGTCGGCCGCCGACTTCTCGGCCCAGCCGCGCCACTGGTGGAAGGCCTCCAGCAACGACTGCTGCGGGTTGGGAATCACGAAGTCGATGATCGACGTGGTCCCGCCCGCCAGGCCTGCTGCCGTACCGCTGAAGAAGTCCTCGCTGGCCACGGTGCCCATGAAGGGCAGTTGCATGTGGGTATGGGGGTCGATACCGCCGGGCATCAGGTATTGGCCGCTGCCATCGAGTATCTCGGTGCCGGCGGGCACCTCCAGATCAGTGCCAATAGCGCGGATTAGACCGTCTGCGCACAAGACATCGGCTGGATAACTTTCATCATGGGTAACAACGGTGGCGCCGCGGATCAACAGAGACATGCCGAGTTCCTCAGGGGCTTGACCGGCTTATGCCAGTTCTAAGTGTTGTAGTTCTGCTCACCGTACAGAATCTATTCTTGTCATCGGTGACAGGAATAGAAACTAGCCCGAGTTTTTCGAATGATCAAGATTATTTTTTATAAGTATATATCCGTAATAACTCGTTGATTTACAAGAATAAAAACTGAAAATCACCAAAATGTAGCGACCTCTCACCATTTTGACGCACTTGACAGGTTCTCAATATGAGCAACATTTCCTATTGCAAATCAGACGCTTGAGAGTTGCCTCTTGACGGCAGGCAGTAATAAAAATAATTGTGTTGCACCAGATTGAGTCCTGATTGTTCGGACAACTTCTGCGTTATTTGGCCTGAGTAACGTTGAAAGTGCTGTGGGACTTTTCGGTAAACAAAATAAAGCTGATAAACATCAGCCAGTTATATAAGCGGTACGGATGCGGTGACGGTGTGCGGCACGGTAATTGAGTGCGCTGCCGGTTGGCCGGGTCCGTGATGTCATGTTGTCCATGCGGGACTGCGGCCATCCAGCGTTGAACGCCGGATGAGCAACAATAATTCAAAAAAACCGTGGAGCGGCCATGCAACAGAACAGATCGCAAGTCATAGAACGCGACGGCCTGTATGAACTCGACGCCGGCAGCGACGTCCTCGACAGCCCCCGTTACAACCACGATATGGCACCGACCAAGGTGCACGAACGAACCTGGAACAAGTGGCACATCACCGCGCTGTGGGTCGGCATGTCGATCTGTGTGCCGACCTACACCCTGGGCGGGGTGCTCACCGCGTACTTCGGCTTGTCGGTGGGCGAGGCGCTGGTGGCGATCCTGCTGGCCAATATCGTGGTGCTGGTGCCCCTGACGCTGAATGCCTTTCCGGGCACCAAGTACGGCATTCCGTTCCCGGTGCTGCTGCGTTCATCCTTCGGCATCCTTGGTTCCAATGTGCCGTGTCTGATCCGGGCGCTGGTGGCCTGCGGCTGGTTCGGTATCCAGACGATGTTCGGCGGGCTGGCGATCCACTTGTTCCTCGGCTCGATCTTCGAGGGCTGGAAGAGCCTGGGCGGCACCGGTGAGGTGATCGGCTTCATGATCTTCTGGGTGCTGAACCTGTGGGTGGTGCTGCGCGGTGCCGAGTCGATCAAATGGCTGGAAACCCTGTCGGCACCGCTGCTGGTGGCCGTGGGTATCGGCCTGCTGGTGTGGGCGTTGCCCAATGTGTCGCTCAGCGAGTTGATGGCGATCCCGCCCAAGCGGCCCGAAGGGGCGAGCCTGACGGGGTACTTTATGGCCGGGCTGACCGCGATGGTCGGGTTCTGGGCCACCTTGTCCCTGAATATTCCTGACTTCAGCCGTTATGCCAAAAGCCAGAAGGACCAGATCCTGGGGCAGATTTTCGGCCTGCCGCTGACCATGTTCCTGTTCGCCGCCCTGGGCGTGATCATGACCGCCGCCTCGGTGAAACTGGTGGGGGTCAGCGTCTCCGACCCGGTGACCCTGATCGGGCACATCCAGAGCCCGGTGTGGGTTGCGGTGGCGATGGCGCTGATCATCATTGCCACGCTGTCGACCAACACGGCGGCCAATATTGTCTCGCCCACCAACGACTTCCAGAACATCGCGCCCAAGCTGATCAACCGCACCACCGCCGTGATACTCACCGGCCTGGTGGGGCTGGCGTTGATGGCCCACGAACTGCTGAAAAAGCTCGGCCTGATCGTGTCCGATGTCAGTCTGGAAACCGTGTATTCCAATTGGTTGCTGGGTTATTCGAGCCTGTTGGGGCCGATTGCCGGGATCATGGTGGTGGACTATTTCCTGATCCGTCGCCAGCAACTGGACCTGGCGGGGCTGTACCGCGATGACGTGTACCCGGCCTGGAACGTGGCGGGTTTTATCGCTTTCGGTGTGCCGGTGGTGCTGACCTTGCTGTCGTTGGGCAGCGATGCCTTCAGCTGGTTCTACAGCTACGGCTGGTTTACCGGATCGGCATTGGGCGGGGTGTTGTATTACGGGCTGTGCAGCAAGCGCAAAACCAGTCCTATCGCCGCTAAATTTCCGTCGTAAATGCGGTCAATGTGGGAGCTGGCTTACCTGCGATAGCGGTGGTAACTGACCCACCGCCATCCCAGGCAAGCCAGCCCCCGCGGATATCGCGCCGACTCAAACAATAATATTGCCTGAGGAGATCCCCATGAACGCTGCCATCGACGTTCTGCAATCCACCCATCAGCACATCAACCGCGACCGCCTGTGGCAGTCGTTGATGGACCTCGCCAAGCTTGGCGCTACCCCCAAGGGCGGTGTGTGTCGCCTGGCCCTGACCGACCTTGATCGTCAGGCCCGGGATCTGTTTGTGCAGTGGTGCGAGGCGGCGGGGTGCACTGTGACCGTCGATGGGGTGGGCAATATTTTCGCCCGTCGTCCGGGGCGCAACCCGGCGCTGGCGCCGGTGATGACCGGCAGCCATATCGACACCCAACCCACTGGCGGCAAGTTCGATGGTTGCTTCGGTGTACTGGCGGGTGTGGAGGTGTTGCGCACGCTCAATGACCTGAAGATCGAAACCGAGGCGCCGCTGGAGGTGGTGGTGTGGACCAACGAAGAAGGCTCGCGCTTCCCACCGTGCATGATGGGCTCCGGGGTGTTCGCCGAGAAATTCACCCTGGCAGACACCCTGGCCAAGACCGACGCCGAGGGCGTCACGGTGGGCGATGCACTGAATGCGATTGGCTATGCGGGCACCCGGCCGGTCAGCGGGCATAAGGTGGGGGCCTATTTCGAAGCCCATATCGAACAGGGGCCGATCCTGGAAGACGAACGCAAAACCATCGGCGTGGTGCTGGGGGCGCTTGGCCAGAAATGGTTCGACCTGACCCTGCGCGGCGTTGAGGCTCATGCCGGGCCGACGCCGATGCACCTGCGCAAGGACGCTCTGGTCGGCGCTTCGGCAGTGGTGGCTGCGGTCAACGCCGCAGCCCTCGGCCATCAGCCCCATGCCTGTGGCACCGTGGGTTGCCTGCAAGCCTACCCGGGCTCGCGCAATGTGATCCCCGGCGAAGTGCGCATGACCCTCGACTTCCGCCACCTGGAACCGGCGCGCCTGGATTCGATGATTGCCCAGGTGCGCCAGGTGATCGACGACACCTGCGCCAAGCACGGCCTGACCTTCGAAATGGTGCCCACCGCCGATTTCCCACCGCTGTATTTCGATGAGGGCTGTGTCGATGCAGTGCGTGAGGCGGCCAATGGTCTGGGGTTGTCGAACATGGATATCGTCAGTGGCGCCGGGCACGACGCGATCTTCGTCGCTGAACTGGGGCCGGCGGGGATGATATTTGTGCCGTGTGAAGGCGGGATCAGCCATAACGAGATCGAAAATGCGGCACCGGATGACCTGGCGGCGGGGTGCGCGGTATTACTGCGGGCGATGCTGGCAGCGTCAGTTGCGGTCGCTCGCAAACAGCTGGCCTAGATCTGTAGGGGCCGGCTGCCTGCCGGCTCCTGGCTGGGCTCAGGCGTGATGCGCGACCGGCTTGTGGCTCTTGGCGTGTGCAGCGGGTTTGGGTTGTGGATGATGGTGCCGGCGGGTCACGCGCAACACCCCCCACAACATGGCGCCGGCGACGGCCAGCCAGCCAAGCACCAGCATGAAAATCGTGGTTGTCAGGCTCATAAGTGCCTCCTTTTGCCCTGTGCAGGGCACTCACTGTCTTTGCAATGGACAGTCTAGCTGCCTCCCGGTTGCGTGCTATTGACCAATGGTCGTGTACATCCAACTTGTTTGCTCTATGCCGGGCTTTTTACTGTGGCCCAAGGCTATACCCGCGTCCCCGGGCGCCCTATGATCAACGCCCCAGCCCGCTGATGATCAAGAGAGTGAAGAAGTTGCGTTTACGGTCGAACCTCAAAACATCCTTGTTGGTGGCTGCCTGCGTCCTCGGCTTGGCCGCGTGTGCGGGGCATCCCACTCCCTCAAACCTCCGCGGTTTGCCCGAGCGCGTAGAGCTCAACGGGGTGCCGGCGTTTCGCGGTGACACCTATCAGGGTGGTCCGGCCGCTTTGGCTAGCATGCTGTCGCAACAAGGCATTGTGATTACACCGGGGTTGCTGGATAAGCCATTGCACTTGCCGGGCGGTGAAGCCGACCTTGAGCGCAATATGCAGGTACTGGCGCGTGAGTACGGGATGCTGGTGTATCCGCTGGACCCCAAGCTGACCGCGCTGTTGGCGCAGGTGGCGGCGGGCTACCCGGTGATGGTGCGGATTACCGAGGGCTCGACGCTATGGGCCGAGCCGCGTTATGCCGTGCTGGTGGGGTTTAATCAGCAAAACAGTACGGTGGTGTTGCGAGTTGCCAGGGACCGGAGACGCCCGGTGGCGTTCAGCGACTTCGAGTCCGCCTGGAAAAGCGCCGGCCAGTGGGCGGTGCTGGTCCAGCGGCCAAGCCAGTTGCCGGCCAACCTGGATGCGGGTAGGTGGCAGCAGGCCGCCAACGCCACGGCCCAGGCCGGCCAGGAACAGGCGGCCGCCCAGGCACTCAAGGTGATGGCCGAAAGGCCGAAGCAGCCATAATGCAAACGGCGCTCGAGGGCGCCGTTTTTTGTGCCTGTCAACCGTGCCTCAGTGGGACTGGGCGACCCCGGTCTGGCGGGCCTTGAGGTTCTTGTCGGCCTTGTATTGCAGGGCCACGTCCGGCACCGAGCCGCTCTTGCCGGTTTCGATCCACTTGCGGATGCGGCTGGCATCGGCAAAGTGTGTGAACTTGCCGAAGGCATCGAGGATCACCAGCGACACCGGGCGGTTGCCCATGCTGGTCACCAGCACCAGGCAGTGGCCGGCCTGGTTGGTGAAGCCGGTCTTGGTCAGCTTGATATCCCAGTTGGCACGGTTGACCAGGTGATCGGTGTTGGAAAAGCCCAGGGTGTAGTTGGGCTTGCGGAACGACACGGTTTTTTCCTTGGTGGTGCTCAATTGCGTGAGCATCGGGTACTTGCGCGCGGCCTGCACCAGCTTGCTCAAGTCGCGGGCGGTAGACACGTTATGGATCGACAGACCGGTCGGCTCGACATAGCGCGTGCTGTTCATGCCCAAGGCCTTGGCCTTGGCGTTCATCGCGGCAATAAACGCGGCATAGCCGCCCGGATAGTGATGGGCCAGGCTGGCGGCGGCGCGGTTTTCCGAGGACATCAGGGTAATCAGCAACATCTCCTTGCGCGGCATCTCGCTGTTGAGCTTGACCCGCGAGAACACCCCTTTCATTTCCGGGGTGTCGCTGATGTTGATGGAGATGTACTCGTCCATATTCTGCTTGGCGTCCAGCACCACCATGCCGGTCATCAATTTGGTGACGGAAGCAATCGGCACCACTACGTCGGGGTTGCTGGCGTAGATCACCTTGTTGGTTTGCAGGTCCACCAACATCGCGCTGCCCGAAGCGATGTGCAGTTGCGAGGTGTCCCGTGGGGCCAGGGTGGTTTCGCTGGCGTTGGCGACAGTGCCTGCGAATGCGAAGAACAGGCTGACAAGAGAAAGACGAATATTCACGCGGATGAACTCGCTAAAAGGTAGAAAAATACCGGGTGTGACCGGCTATATGAAAAATGACGTTACATATTATTAGTATGGATCAGAAACTGATAGAGAGCCTTTAAATAAAGGCTGTAAGCCGATGATTGGTTAGGGTTGTAGCGCAAAGCGCATTGGCGCGCAGATATGGCAAAAACGCTTCTGTCAGCCCTGGGCATGTAGGACTGATACAAAAGCCTCAGGGCCTTTGAGAGGGGCTTTTTGTCAGCGGTGCGTCGAGTAGGAGTCGTTGAAATCAGGGACGAAGATGAACGGTAAAACGATTCGTTGGGCCACCCATTTATTACTGTGCGTAGGGGTACTACGTTGTTGATCGGTGAAGTCGCAGATGCCACTGACCATCATAGGGTTATGGGGGTTGGGGATTGCACTGCTGATTGGCGTTGCTTTTAAGTGCGCAGGCATCACTTTCAGAAAGCCGCGG
Source organism: Pseudomonas sp. MF5691 (assembly GCF_016405645.1). NCBI lineage: Bacteria > Pseudomonadati > Pseudomonadota > Gammaproteobacteria > Pseudomonadales > Pseudomonadaceae > Pseudomonas > Pseudomonas sp. MF5691. The sequence continues at coordinate 170,973 of NZ_JAEKDC010000013.1, read as the reverse complement.
CGCACTGTTCTGTCGAGCGGGAATAAAAAAATCCGCTGCCAGACAGCTGGCAGCGGATTTTTCAGGAGGCCCGGCGTGACCTGTGAACAGCCTTGGGTCAAGACGGGGCTCTTTTGGCGCTGCAGGTGATCAGCTGTGCAGGGTTTCGGCCGCGTACAGCGTGTTTTCCAGCAGGCAGGCACGGGTCATCGGGCCAACACCACCCGGCACCGGGGTAATCCAGCCAGCACGGGGCAGGGCGGTTTCATACACCACGTCGCCCACCAGCTTGCCGTCGTCCTGACGGTTGATGCCCACGTCGATCACGATGGCGCCTTCCTTGATCCACTCACCCTTGACCAGGCCCGGCTTGCCGGCGGCGACTACCACCAGGTCGGCACGGCCGACATGGCCCGCCAGATCCTTGGTGAAGCGGTGGGTGACGGTCACGGTGCAGCCGGCCAGCAGCAGTTCCATGGCCATTGGGCGACCAACAATGTTGGACGCGCCGACGATCACGGCGTCCAGGCCGTACAGGTCGACGCCGGTGCTTTCCAGCAGGGTCATGATGCCCTTCGGCGTGCAGGGGCGCAGCAGTGGAATACGCTGGGCCAGGCGACCGACGTTATAGGGGTGGAAACCGTCGACGTCTTTGTCGGGGCGGATGCGCTCCAGCAACAGGGAAGCATCCAGATGCTCCGGCAGCGGCAATTGCAGCAGGATGCCGTCGATATTCGGATCGTCGTTGAGGCCGTCGATCAGGTCGGTGAGGGCCTGCTGGGTGGTGTCGGAAGGCAAGTCGTAGGCCTTGGAAATAAAGCCGACCTCTTCACAGTCTTTACGCTTGTGCGAGACATAAACCTGGGAGGCAGGATCGCTGCCGACCAGGATCACCGCGAGCCCCGGCGTGCGCAGGCCAAGCTGGCGACGCTCGGCGACACGTTTGGCGATCTGCTGGCGCAGGCTGGCGGCGATTGATTTGCCGTCGATAAGTTGTGCAGTCATTACGCGTGATTAACCATCGAGAGGGGGAGGAAAAGTGCGCGCATTCTCGCACGCCAGGACGTGAGGGCAAAGGCGCTTGGTCTGCAAATTCCCCTAACCCCTTAAATAAAATGAATTTTTTTCAAAAAAGATTTGACGGCCCCTGGGGGCGTCTATACTATTCGTCGCACTTGTCGGGCACAGCCTAGCACTGGTTAAGAAGGTCGAGCGCAATAGCTGTTTTATTGTGTGAGGCTGGAAGCATTTAGTTTGTAGTCCTCCAAGAGTACAGATTAATCAGGCGCCCGTAGCTCAGCTGGATAGAGCATCCGCCTTCTAAGCGGATGGTCGCAGGTTCGAGTCCTGCCGGGTGCGCCATTAGGCAGCTTTGGCACAAGTAGCGCAAGATGGTGGGCGTAGCTCAGTTGGTAGAGCACGGGATTGTGACTCCCGTTGTCGAGGGTTCGATCCCCTTCGTCCACCCCATATTTCAAAAGGCGCCAGATTTAACGGTCTGGCGCCTTTGTTTTAAAAGTTTCAAGCCGCGGATGTGGTGGAATTGGTAGACACACTGGATTTAGGTTCCAGCGCCGCGAGGCGTAAGAGTTCGAGTCTCTTCATCCGCACCAAATACAGCGTCACCCTTGCCATGGGCTAGGTTGGGGCTTAACAGAGAAGGCAATTGGCTTCTTTGTCACGCAATATGGTGGGCGTAGCTCAGTTGGTAGAGCACGGGATTGTGACTCCCGTTGTCGAGGGTTCGATCCCCTTCGTCCACCCCATATTCCGAAAGGCGCCAGATTTAACAGTCTGGCGCCTTTTTTGTTTTAGCGGTTTGCGTATTCGGCGGCTGCAGGTACTGGGTCGCAGGGGTGGGGCGCTTCGTCGTATTTTTGTTTCTCGATGATGCCGAACTACCCGCCGGCCTTGCGTGCAAGGTCGGCTGTCAGGGAGATGGTCGCTGGCTGCTTCTATATATAGAAGGGTTGGCACAGAGCCCTGGCGTGATTGGCTGTATTTGTCACTGGGGCGAGGAGCATTCGTGCATTCGTACCTGTAAATTGCCTGCTGTTTTTTTACCCGTTTTCAGTAGGGTGACTTCTTGAGTTTGACCCACTAGAATGCATGCCCTTGATTCTTGGGTCGGAAACGGCCGGCTAACGTCTGTGCAACGAGGAATATCCATGCAAGTTTCTGTTGAAAATACTACTGCTCTCGAGCGCCGCATGAGCATCACCGTGCCGGCAGAGCGCATCGAGACCGCGGTCAACAAGCGTCTGCAGCAGACTGCCCAGAAGGCCAAGATCGCTGGTTTCCGTCCAGGCAAAGTGCCGATGAGCGAAATCAAGCGCCGTTTTGGTGCTGATGCACGTCAAGATGCTGTCGGTGACGTGATCCAGGCTTCCTTCTACGAAGCGGTTGTCGAGCAAAAGCTGAACCCGGCTGGCTCGCCTTCCATCGAGCCTAAGTCCCTGGAAGCTGGCAAGGACCTGGAATACGTTGCTGTATTCGAAGTGTTCCCGGAGTTCACCGTTGCTGGCTTCGAAGGTATCGAAATCGAGCGCCTGAGCGCCGAAGTGGCCGATGCCGACCTGGACAACATGCTGGAAATCCTGCGCAAGCAGAACACCCGTTTTGAAGTGGCCGATCGCGCTGCCCAGAACGAAGACCAGTTGAACATCGACTTCGTGGGCAAGGTTGACGGCGAAGTGTTCGCTGGCGGCTCGGCCAAGGGCACCCAGTTGGTACTGGGCTCCAACCGCATGATCCCGGGTTTCGAAGACGGTCTGGTTGGCGCTAAAGCCGGCGAAGAGCGCGTTCTGAACCTGACTTTCCCTGCTGACTACCAGAACCTGGACCTGGCTGGCAAAGCCGCCGAGTTCACTGTGACCGTCAACAGTGTTTCCGAGCCTAAGCTGCCAGAACTGAACGAAGAGTTCTTCGCCCAGTTCGGTATCAAGGAAACCGGTATCGAAGGTTTCCGCGCCGAAGTTCGCAAGAACATGGAGCGTGAGCTGCGCCAGGCCATCAAGTCCAAGGTCAAGAACCAGGTTATGGACGGTCTGCTGGCCTCCAACCCGATCGAAGTGCCTAAGGCCCTGCTGTCCAACGAAGTGGATCGCCTGCGCGTACAAGCTGTTCAGCAGTTTGGTGGCAACATCAAGCCTGATCAACTGCCGGCCGAGCTGTTCGAAGAGCAAGCCAAGCGCCGCGTTGTGCTGGGTCTGATCGTGGCTGAAGTGGTCAAGCAGTTCGACCTCAAGCCAGACGAAGATCGCGTTCGCGAAATGATCCAGGAAATGGCTTCGGCCTACCAGGAGCCTGAGCAGGTCGTGGCTTGGTACTACAAGAATGACCAGCAGCTGAACGAAGTCCGTTCGGTTGTGCTGGAAGAACAAGTTGTGGATACTGTTCTGCAGAAGGCTAAGGTGACCGACAAAGCGGTCTCTTACGAAGAAGCAGTCAAGCCGGCAGAAGCAGCACAAGCCGACTGATTGTCCAACTCGTTTGAAAATACACCCATAAGCCAGCCTCGCGCTGGCTTATGCGTATTCAAGACATGACTATTTGGGAGTAACTGCAGAGCATGTTCCGTAATTCGTATATTCAGCAGAACTCTGATATCCAGGCCGCAGGCGGCCTGGTCCCGATGGTTGTCGAGCAATCTGCTCGTGGCGAACGCGCCTACGACATCTATTCGCGCCTGCTCAAGGAGCGAGTGATCTTTCTGGTTGGTCCGGTAGAGGACTACATGGCCAACCTGATCTGTGCGCAACTGCTGTTCCTTGAAGCGGAAAACCCGGACAAGGACATCCATCTTTACATCAACTCCCCAGGCGGTTCGGTGACAGCCGGCATGTCGATCTACGACACCATGCAGTTCATCAAGCCGAACGTGTCCACCACTTGCATTGGCCAGGCCTGCAGCATGGGTGCATTCCTGCTGACAGCCGGTGCTGAAGGCAAGCGTTTCTGCCTGCCTAACTCGCGTGTGATGATTCACCAGCCACTGGGCGGTTTCCAGGGCCAGGCGTCGGACATCGAAATCCACGCCAAGGAAATCCTGTTTATCCGTGAGCGCCTCAACACGCTGATGGCCAAGCACAGCGGGCACACCCTGGAAGAAATCGAGCGCGACACTAACCGCGACAACTTCATGAGTGCCGAAGCCGCACGTGAATACGGGCTGATCGACGCCGTGATCGACAAGCGCCCCGCTTAATATAAGCAGCTCAAAATAGGCCTGGTCGGCATGTCCGACCACCGGCGGGCTTGAAAAAGCCCGCATAAGCCTTCATCTTGTGTTGCAAGCCTATCGGATTTGGATCGAACGAATGACTGACACCCGCAACGGCGAGGACAACGGCAAGCTGCTCTATTGCTCCTTCTGTGGCAAAAGCCAGCATGAAGTGCGCAAATTGATTGCCGGCCCCTCGGTCTTTATCTGCGACGAGTGCGTCGACCTGTGCAATGACATCATCCGTGAGGAGGTGCAGGAGGCACAGGCCGAGAGCAGCGCGCATAAATTGCCTTCGCCTAAAGAAATCAGCGGCATCCTTGATCAGTACGTGATTGGTCAAGAGCGTGCAAAGAAGGTTCTGGCCGTAGCGGTGTACAACCACTACAAGCGCTTGAACCAGCGTGACAAGAAAGGTGATGAGGTCGAACTCGGCAAGAGCAACATCCTGCTGATCGGTCCTACAGGCTCGGGTAAAACCCTGCTTGCAGAAACCCTCGCTCGCCTGCTGAACGTTCCCTTCACCATCGCCGACGCCACCACCCTCACCGAGGCGGGTTACGTGGGTGAAGATGTCGAGAACATCATTCAGAAACTGCTGCAGAAGTGCGATTACGATGTAGAGAAGGCCCAAATGGGTATTGTCTATATCGATGAAATCGACAAGATTTCGCGCAAGTCTGACAACCCGTCGATCACCCGGGATGTTTCCGGTGAAGGCGTGCAGCAAGCCCTGCTGAAGCTGATTGAAGGCACGGTCGCTTCCGTACCGCCCCAAGGCGGCCGCAAGCACCCGCAGCAGGAATTCCTGCAGGTTGATACGCGTAACATCCTGTTTATCTGTGGCGGTGCGTTCTCCGGCCTGGAAAAGGTTATTCAAAACCGTTCCACCCGTGGCGGCATCGGTTTCAGTGCAGAAGTGCGCAGCAAGGAAGAAGGCAAGAAGGTGGGCGAGTCCCTGCGTGAAGTCGAGCCTGACGATCTGGTCAAGTTCGGTCTGATCCCGGAGTTCGTTGGCCGTCTGCCGGTCCTGGCGACGTTGGACGAGCTGGATGAGGCTGCTCTGATTCAGATCCTCACCGAGCCGAAAAACGCCCTGACCAAGCAATACGCCAAGCTGTTCGAAATGGAAGGTGTAGACCTCGAGTTCCGTGCCGACGCGCTTAAATCGGTGGCCAAGCGGGCACTGGAGCGCAAGACCGGTGCACGCGGTTTGCGTTCGATTCTCGAAGGCGTATTGCTCGACACCATGTACGAAATCCCCTCGCAGTCCGAGGTGAGTAAAGTGGTGATCGACGAAAGCGTTATAGAAGGTAAGTCCAAGCCACTGTATATCTACGAAAACAGTGAGCCGGCTGCCAAGGCTGCGCCAGACGCGTAAGCGTTTCGCAGTTTCGGTACAAACAAGGGGCCTCTAGGGGCCCCTTTGTTTTGCATAGGAATTTTTACTGTGTGTAACTGCCAGCATTGAGCTTGTTTTTTTTACACGCAGCCCCCATCTTGGTTTCAAGCTTACTTTCATCTGTCATAGAGGCGAAATCATGAAGACAACCATTGAATTGCCTCTCCTGCCATTGCGTGATGTGGTTGTGTATCCGCACATGGTTATCCCGCTGTTCGTGGGGCGCGAGAAGTCTATCGAAGCCCTCGAGGCCGCGATGACGGGCGACAAGCAGATCCTGCTGTTGGCCCAGAGAAATCCGGCTGACGACGATCCAGGCGAAGAAGCCCTGTATCGCGTCGGCACTATTGCTACCGTTCTGCAATTGCTCAAGCTGCCAGATGGCACCGTCAAGGTGCTGGTCGAGGGCGAGCAGCGCGGTGCGGTCGAGCGCTTCATGGAGGTGGATGGCCACCTGCGTGCAGAAGTGGCGTTGATCGACGAAGTCGATGCGCCTGAGCGTGAATCCGAAGTTTTTGTACGCAGCCTGCTGTCCCAGTTCGAGCAATACGTGCAACTGGGCAAAAAAGTCCCGGCTGAGGTCCTGTCCTCCCTCAACAGCATTGATGAGCCAAGCCGCCTGGTCGACACCATGGCCGCGCACATGGCGCTGAAGATCGAGCAGAAGCAGGACATCCTCGAAATCATCGACCTGTCGACCCGGGTCGAGCACGTCTTGGCCCTGCTGGATGCCGAGATCGACCTGCTGCAGGTTGAGAAACGCATTCGCGGTCGCGTGAAGAAGCAGATGGAGCGCAGCCAGCGCGAGTACTACCTGAATGAGCAGATGAAGGCCATTCAGAAAGAGCTCGGCGACGGCGAAGAAGGCCACAACGAGATCGAAGAGCTGAAAAAGCGCATCGACGCCGCTGGCTTGCCTAAAGACGCGCTGACCAAAGCCACCGCCGAGTTGAACAAACTCAAGCAAATGTCGCCGATGTCCGCCGAAGCCACCGTGGTTCGTTCCTACATCGACTGGCTGGTGCAGGTGCCGTGGAAGGCCCAGACCAAGGTACGCCTGGACCTGGCGCGTGCCGAAGATATCCTCGACGCCGACCACTATGGCCTCGAAGAGGTCAAGGAACGCATCCTCGAATACCTCGCCGTGCAAAAGCGTGTGAAGAAGATTCGTGGCCCGGTATTGTGCCTGGTCGGTCCTCCTGGCGTGGGTAAAACCTCCCTGGCCGAGTCGATCGCCAATGCCACCAACCGCAAATTCGTGCGCATGGCCCTCGGTGGTGTGCGTGATGAAGCGGAAATTCGCGGTCATCGCCGGACTTACATCGGTTCGATGCCGGGAAGATTGATTCAAAAGATGACAAAGGTTGGCGTACGCAACCCACTGTTCCTGCTCGATGAAATCGACAAAATGGGCAGCGACATGCGGGGCGATCCGGCATCGGCCTTGCTCGAAGTGCTCGACCCCGAGCAGAACCACAATTTCAACGACCATTACCTGGAAGTCGACTACGACCTGTCCGACGTAATGTTCCTGTGCACCTCCAACTCCATGAACATCCCGCCGGCGTTGCTGGACCGGATGGAAGTGATTCGTCTGCCGGGTTACACCGAAGACGAGAAGATCAATATCGCCGTCAAATACCTCGCGCCCAAGCAGATTTCGGCCAATGGCCTGAAGAAGGGCGAGATCGAATTCGACGTCGAGTCGATCCGCGACATCATTCGTTACTACACCCGCGAGGCCGGTGTACGGGGCCTTGAGCGCCAGTTGGCGAAGATCTGCCGTAAGGCGGTCAAGGAACACGCCCTGGAAAAACGCTTCTCTGTGAAGGTCACCGCCGATGCTCTGGAACACTTCCTGGGCGTGCGTAAATTCCGCTACGGCCTGGCCGAGCAGCAGGATCAGGTAGGGCAGGTGACTGGCCTGGCGTGGACCCAGGTGGGCGGCGAATTGCTGACCATCGAAGCGGCGGTTATCCCTGGCAAAGGTCAATTGATCAAGACCGGTTCCCTGGGTGATGTGATGGTCGAATCCATCACTGCCGCGCAGACCGTGGTGCGCAGCCGCGCACGCAGCCTGGGGATCCCCCTGGACTTCCACGAGAAGCACGACACCCACATCCACATGCCGGAAGGGGCTACCCCCAAAGACGGCCCCAGCGCTGGCGTAGGCATGTGTACGGCCCTGGTATCGGCCCTGACCGGCATCCCGGTGCGCGCCGATGTCGCCATGACCGGGGAAATCACCCTGCGCGGCCAGGTATTGGCCATTGGTGGCCTGAAGGAAAAGTTGCTGGCGGCCCACCGTGGTGGCATCAAGACGGTGATCATTCCGGAAGAGAATGTTCGCGACTTGAAGGAAATTCCTGACAACATTAAGCAGGATCTGCAGATTAAACCGGTTAAATGGATTGACGAGGTCCTGCAAATTGCGCTGCAATACGCGCCGGAGCCCTTGCCAGATGTGGCTCCGGAGATAGTCGCGAAGGACGAAAAACGCGAGACTGACTCTAAGGAAAGAATTAGCACGCATTAATACGTTTAAGCCTGGTGGCTTCCTTGACAGCTTTTTAGAGCCCTTGTTATAAAGCGGCTCTTAAGTGTCTGTAGGCCATTCAGCACTGGTTTTTGCTTTCACCAAAAAACTTAGAATCATACTCAATAGATATAAGGGGACTTAGAGTGAACAAGTCGGAACTGATTGATGCTATCGCCGCATCTGCTGATATCCCGAAAGCCGCTGCTGGCCGTGCGCTGGACGCAGTAATCGAATCCGTCACTGGCGCTCTCAAGGCCGGCGACTCCGTGGTACTGGTAGGTTTCGGTACTTTTTCTGTGACCGATCGCCCAGCTCGCACTGGCCGTAACCCACAGACTGGCAAAGCACTGCAAATCGCTGCTGCCAAGAAACCAGGTTTCAAAGCCGGTAAAGCCCTGAAAGAAGCCGTTAACTAAGCTTCGTTCAAGCCTTTGCCTATCCGGGCTGGACGCTGGTCTGGCCTGGCAGCGGAGCGGCAACTGACCCGAGTATCCATCGGGTCGCTACGCCGGGGGGCGGGTTCAATACCCGTCCGTTCCGCCAGTTACGAGAAGGCGCATCCTCGGATGCGCCTTTCTTCTATCCGGATTCTACCCACGCTCCACGGTTGCCTAATTTTGAAGTTCAACCGTTTCTGGGGGACGCATGCTGCAGAATATCAGGGACAATTCACAAGGCTGGATTGCCAAGACCATTATCGGCCTCATCGTTGTATTGATGGCTTTCACCGGTATCGAGGCCATTTTCCAGGCCACGACCAACAGCCAGGACGCGGCCAAGGTCAACGGTGAAGAAATCAGTCAAAACGAGCTGAGCCAGGCCGTCGACATGCAACGTCGGCAGCTGATGCAACAACTGGGCAAGGACTTCGATGCGTCCTTGCTGGATGAAAAAATGCTGCGCGAAGCGGCCCTCAAGGGCCTGATCGAGCGCAAGCTGCTGCTGCAAGGCGCGGCGGATTCGAAGTTCTCCTTCTCGGAAGCTGCACTGGACCAAGTGATCCTGCAGACCCCGGAGTTCCAGGAAGACGGCAAGTTCAGCGCTGAACGCTTTGACCAGGTGATCCGTCAACTGGGCTACAGCCGTATGCAATTCCGTCAGATGCTGACCCAGGAAATGCTGATCGGCCAACTGCGTGCAGGCATTGCCGGCAGCGGTTTTGTCACCGATCAGGAAGTCCTGAACTTTGCGCGCCTGGAAAAACAGACCCGTGATTTCGCCACCGTCAGCGTCAAGGCCGACCCGGCCGCAGTGAAACTCACTGACGACGAGGTCAAGGCTTATTACGACCAGCACGCCAAGGAGTTCATGACCCCGGACCAGGTCGTCATCGACTACCTGGAGCTGAAGAAGGCTTCGTTCTTCGACCAGGTAACGGTCAACGACGATGAGCTGCAGGCCCTGTACGAGAAAGAAACCGCCAACCTCGCTGAACAGCGTCGTGCCGCGCACATTCTGATCGAAGTCAACGACAAGGTGACCGAGGCCCAGGCCAAGGCCAAGATCGACGAAGTCCAGGCACGCCTGGCCAAGGGCGAAAGCTTCGAGGCCCTGGCCAAGGAGTTCTCTCAGGATCCGGGCTCGGCCAACAACGGCGGCGACCTGGGTTTTGCAGGCCCTGGCGTCTACGATCCTGAGTTCGAAAGCGCCCTGTACGGCTTGAACCAGGACCAGGTCTCGGCACCGGTACGTTCCAGCTTCGGCTGGCACCTGATCAAGCTGCTGGGTGTTGAAGCGCCAGAAGTGCCATCGTTCGCCAGCCTGAAAGACAAGCTGACCCGCGAGCTGAAGACCCAGCAAGTGGAGCAGCGCTTCGTCGAGGCGACCAAGCAACTGGAAGACGCGGCATTCGAAGCCTCCGACCTGGCCCAGCCAGCTTCGGACCTGAAACTGACCGTGCACACCTCGGCGCCGTTTGGCCGTGAAGGTGGCGAAGGCATCACGGCCAACCGTGCCGTGATCCAGGCAGCTTTCAGCCCTGAAGTGCTGGATGAGGGTGCCAACAGCACCGCCATCGAACTGGATCCGGAAACCATCGTAGTCCTGCGCGCCAAGGAGCACCGCAAGCCGGAGCAATTGCCGCTGGAAAGTGTGGCGACCGCCATCCGTGCCCAGATGACCAAGGAGCGTGCAAGCGCTGCGGCGAAGGCTCACGCTGACGAGCTGATCGCCAACCTGCGCGATGGCAAGCTGGCGTTGGACAAGCCGGTTGATGGTCAGGCCTGGAAAGTCACTGAAGCGGCCACCCGTGGCCAGGAAGGCGTTGAGCCTGCCGTACTGCAGGCACTGTTCCGCATGGCCAAGCCTGTTGCTAAAGACAAGCCGACCTTTGCTGACGTGACCCTGCGTGATGGCAGCTTGATGATCGTGCGCTTGAACAGCGTCACCGAAGGGGCTGCGCCAACCGAAGAGGAGAAGGAGCAGTATCGTCGCTTCCTCGCTTCGCGCGTCGGCCAGCAAGACTTCGCTGCGTTCCGCAAGGAACTGGAAGCCAAGGCTGACATCAAGCGCTTCTGATGCTGTGATAGCGTCTCAAAAAAAGACCCCGGCCTGAAACCGGGGTCTTTTTTTGCCTGTTTGTCAGGTGCGGCGAGGCTGTAGGGTGGTGATCAATGCCAGCGTAGCCAAGGCGGCAACGACCCAGGGAAACCACATGACGCCCCATCCCTGAAGCAGTATGCCGCCCAGCAGCCCACCGCTGGCAATCCCCAGGTTCCACACCGTCACCAGCATCGACTGGGCTGCATCCGCCGAGTCACCGGCCGATTTGGCCAGCGCGGTTTGCAGCAAGGCGGGCAAGCCGCCAAATGCCAGGCCCCAGATGGCGACTGACAGGTAGACGACCTCGGTAGAGGCGATCCACAGCCCCAGGGCCAATGCCGCAGCGGCAAACAGCGTGCAACTGATCACCAGCAAGACCTGCAGCAGGCGGTCAATCAACAGGCCGACGATCCAGATTCCCATCAGCGCGGCCAGGCCAAATACCAGCAACACCCGGTCGATGTCGGCGCTAAGCCCTGCGGGCACCAGGAACGGCGCGATATAGGTGTACAGAATGTTGTGCGCCAGCACGTAGGTAAAGGTCACCCACAGCACCGGACGCACCCCCGGCAAACGCAGGACCTGGCGCAAGCCCAGGCGCTGTTGCGCACGTTGCCCGGCAAAGTCCGGCACCTGCCAGCGCACCCACGCCAGTAGCAGCACCGTCAGTCCGGTCATGATCGCAAAGCTCAAGCGCCAACCCACTGCAGTGCCCAGAAACGTGCCGGCAGGTACTCCAAGGGATAACGCCAGGGGCGCGCCCAGCATTGCCACGGCAATCGCCCGGCCCTGTAGGTGCGGGGCCACCATGCGGCTGGCGTATCCTGCCAGCAGTGCCCAGAGCAAGCCCGCGAACACCCCGGCCAACAGCCGTGCGACCAGGGTCAGCCAATACACGCTTGATAGTGCCGTGACACTGTTGACTAGCGCGAAGCCACCAATGGCTAGCATCAGCAAGGGGCGGCGGCGCCAGCCACGGGTGGCGATGGTCAGGGGGATGGCGGCCAGCAACGAGCCGAGGGCATACAGCGTGACGAACTGGCCGACCAGCGCCTCGCTCACCCCGAGGCCGGCGCTCATCTGGGGCAGCAGACCTGCGGGCATCGCCTCGGTGAGGATGGTGATGAAGCCGGCGGTGGCCAGCGCCAGCAAGCCCGCCATGGGCAGGCGTTCGCGCTGGCTGGGCAGGCATTGCGGTGTACTGCAGTCATTCATGTGGCTCGGCTCCGTATTCAAGGCATCAGGACATCGGGGCAGAGTAGGGGGCTGAACCACTTGGAAAAATGGGCTAAGGTTCCGAACTTATCGGACGTTTATATCCGTAATTCGCAGGAAGTGACAATGGACAGTCTGGGCAGTATGTCGGTGTTTGTGCAGGTCGCGGAGACCCGCAGCTTTACCCAGGCCGGTCGGCTGCTGGGGGTGTCGTCCTCGGCTGTGGGCAAAAGCATTGCGCGCATGGAGCAGCGTCTGGGGGTGAGGCTGTTCCATCGCAGTACCCGCAGTATCACGCTGACGGCCGAGGGCGCGCTGTTTCTCGAGCGTTCACGGCGGATCCTGGCCGAGGTTGAAGCGGCCGAGCAGGAGTTGACTGAAGCAGCGACCACCCCCCGAGGCAAATTGCGCATCAGTTTGCCCCAGGTCAGGGGCCTGTTGATGCCGGTGCTGACCGAGTTTATGCGGGCCTATCCAGAGATTGAGCTGGACGTGGATTTTTCCGACCGCATGGTGGATGTGATCGAGGAAGGCTTCGACGCTGTGGTGCGCACCGGCAAGCCCGAGGACTCGCGGCTGTCGGCGCGGCTGCTGGGGCACTATCGGTTGGTGCTGGTGGGAGCACCGCAGTATTTCGCCCTACACGGCGTACCGGCCTGTCCTGCGGACCTCAACCATCATGCCTGCCTGCGTCACAAGTTCTGCGCCACCGGCAAGCTGGAGAGCTGGCCCCTGCGCCATTTACCCGGCGAACCCGAGCCGGTGCTGCGTGCACCGTTGGTCAGCACTACCATCGAGTCGCTAAAGCACGCAGTGCACGAAGGCCTGGGGATTGCCTGCCTGCCGGACTTCATGGTCCGCGAATCCGTCGAGCAGGGCCGCCTGCAGCGGGTGCTGGACGATTACCTGGAGCACAGTGGCAGCTTCTGGATGCTCTGGCCGTCGAGCCGACATGCCTCGGCCAAACTGCGGGTGTTTATCGATCATATGAGCGCCAGGCTTTTTCCTGCACCGCGCGTCGAGCCGGCCAGTGACGTTTTACCGACAGGAATCCGCGCGCGCACCCGGTGATCTGTTGCACAATACCGCCCTGACCGTTTTCCTCAGGATGATCAATGTCGACTTCATTTCACTTGCGTGGCCTTGCGCTCGCGCTGGTGCTGGCAGGCGCCACGGGCTGCTCGTCGCCCAAGACCGCTATCTACGAACATGAGAATTTCGACGATTCCGGTACGTTTTCGCGCAATTACCCGGTCAGCGATGTCGCGGCCTGCGAAGCGGCACGCCGGGCGTTGCTCAGCCAGGGCTACATCATCACCAGCAGCGACCCGAAGCTGGTGAGTGGTAACAAAAGTTTCCAGCAGACCGGCGAGACCCATCTGCAGATCAGCTTCAACGTGGTGTGTGCCGAAGATGGCAGCGGCGAGCATCATGCGACGATGTTTGCCAACGCCCTGCAGGATCGCTACGCGCTGAAGAAGGTCAACAACTCCGCCAGCCTGGGGGTGGGCGTGCTGGGTTCGGTGTCGATGCCGATTGGCTCCACCGACGACTCGATGGTCAAGGTGGCCAGCGAGACCGTCACCTCACCCAAATTCTATGACCGCTACTTTGCCTTGGTGGACGTGTTCCTGCCTCAGGAAGTGAAGGCCGCCGAACACATTCCCGAAGCGCCCAAGGCCGATCTCGGCGTGCCGGAGCCCAAGCCCGCGCCGGTGGTGGACAAGGTGCAAGCGCCTCAGGAAGCGCCGACCATGCCTGTCGCACCGCCCGTCTCGGAGCCGCTTGCACCACCGGTGGAAGCCACGCCGATTGCGCCAGAGGCAGTACCGGCAGAAGTGCCAGCGCCGACTGCGCCTGTGCTGCCGCCACCGACAGAGACCATCCCGCCGCTGCCGGCCAACGGGCAGTAACTAGACGCCGGTCGGGTCGGCTTTATCGACGTCGATCCCGTAGCGGCTGATCGCCTCGCCGACTTTGGTACGGCTGATCAGGCCGTCATCAGCCAGGGCCTTCAATGTCGCCAAGACGATGAAATGGCGGTCCACCTCGAAGAACTCGCGCAGCGCTTCACGGGTATCGGACTGGCCAAAACCGTCAGTGCCCAGCGCGACAAAGCGCCTGCCTGTGACGAATGGGCGAATCTGATCGGCGAAGATCTTCATGTAGTCGGTGGCTATCACCACCGGCCCCGGGTGGTCCGCCAGGCATTGCTCCACGTAGCTGGTGCGTGGCTCGTCCTCGGGGTGCAAGAGGTTCCAGCGCTCCACCCCAAGGCCCTCGCGGCGCAGTTCAGTGAGGCTGGTAACACTCCAGACGTCACTGTCCACGGCAAAGTCCTCGCGCAGCAAATCTGCGGCGGCGATCACTTCGCGCAGGATCGAGCCACTGCCCATCAGTTGCACCTGGGCTTGCTGGCCCGCCTTCAGTCGATACATGCCCTTGAGAATTCCATCCTCGACACCTTCGGGCATGGCCGGGTGCGGGTAGTTTTCATTGAGCAGGGTGATGTAGTAGTAAATGTCCTCCTGTTCGACGTACATGCGCCGCATGCCCTCGCGGATGATTACCGCAAGCTCGTAGGCAAAGGTTGGGTCGTAGGACACGCAGCAAGGAACCACCGAGGCCAGCACATGGCTATGCCCATCATCGTGCTGTAAGCCTTCGCCCATCAGTGTGGTGCGCCCGGCGGTGGCCCCCAGCAGGAAGCCACGGGCCCGCGCATCGCCTGCGGCCCAGGCCAGGTCGCCGACACGCTGGAAACCGAACATCGAGTAGAAAATATAGAAGGGCAGCGTCATCAGGCCGTGGTTGGCGTAGGACGTGCTGGCAGCGATCCACGAAGAAAACGCGCCGGACTCATTCAGGCCCTCCTGTAGGATCTGCCCGTCTTTGCTCTCTTTGTAGTAGCTCAGTTGCCCGGCGTCCTGCGGGGTATAGAGCTGGCCCACGGCAGAATGAATACCGATCTGGCGGAACAGGCTTTCCATGCCAAAGGTGCGCGATTCGTCCGGCACAATCGGCACGATCAACTTGCCGATGTGCGGGTCTTTCAGCAGGGTGCCGAGGATGCGCACGAAGGCCATGGTAGTGGAAATGGCACGCTCGCCAGTGTCTTTGAGTTGGGTGGCAAACGCTTCGAGCGGCGGCACTTGCAGGGCCGGTACCGAACTGTGCCGGGCAGGAATATAACCGCCCAGGGCCTGGCGCCGCGCGGCAAAGTAGCGGCCTTCTTCGCTGTCGGCAGCGGGCTTGAGATAGGGGATTTCAGCCAGTTGGTCGTCAGCCACCTCCAGGCCGAACCGGTCGCGGAACGCCTTGACGGCCTCGGCGCCCATTTTCTTGAGTTGGTGATTGATGTTCTGGCCTTCGCCTGCCTCGCCCATGCCAAAACCCTTGACGGTTTTCGCCAGGATCACCGTAGGTTGCCCGGTATGGCGGACTGCGGCGGCATAAGCGTTGTAGACCTTGTCGGGGTCATGGCCGCCCCGTGAGAGCTTCCAGATATCGTCGTCGGAAAGATCCTCCACCAGTGCCAGCAACTCCGGGTATTTGCCGAAGAAGTGTTCGCGCACGTAGGCGCCGTTTTGCGACTTGTAGTTCTGATAGTCGCCATCCACACATTCCATCATGCGTTGGCGCAGCAGGCCGCTGCGGTCCTTGGCCAGCAGGGCATCCCAGCCACTACCCCAGATGACTTTGATCACGTTCCAGCCGGCAGCGCGATACAGGCTTTCGAATTCCTGGATGACTTTGGCGTTGCCCCGTACCGGGCCGTCGAGGCGTTGCAGGTTGCAGTTGACCACGAAGATCAGGTTATCGAGTTTCTCGCGCCCCGCCAGGGAGATCGCCGCCAGGGATTCCGGCTGGTCCATCTCGCCATCCCCCAGGAACGCCCAAACTTTGCGCCCCGCCTCAGGCTTGAGGGCGCGCAGGTCCAGATAGCGCATGAATCGCGCCTGGTAGGCCGCAGTGATCGGCCCCAGGCCCATGGACACGGTAGGAAACTGCCAGAAGTCCGGCATGAGGCGGGGGTGGGGATAGGACGACAGACCCTGGCCGCCGGCCTCGCGGCGGAAGTTATCGAGTTGTGCTTCGTCGATGCGCCCTTCGAGGTAGGCGCGCCCGTAGATGCCTGGCGAGGAGTGCCCCTGGATATACACCAGGTCGCCGGCAAAGGTCTCGGTTCGACCACGGAAGAAATGGTCAAAGCCTACGTCGTAGAGTACCGCGGCCGACGCATAGGTGGCGATATGCCCGCCCACGCCCGAGTGTTTACCGGCGCGCAAGACCATGGCCATGGCGTTCCAGCGGATAAACGCATTGAGCCGGCGTTCGATTGCCAGGTTGCCGGGGTAGGGCAGTTGCCGGTCCACCGCGATGGTGTTGACGTAGGGGGTGGTGACCCGCCCATGGAAGTCGCCATGTCGCGCTACGTCGAAATCCAGCAACTGATCGATCAGGTAATGGGCGCGGGGGCGACCTTCGGTGGACAGCACCGATTCGATGGACTCCAGCCATTCGCGGGTTTCCTGTGGATCGTCGTCGAGTCTTACTGCGTTGTTCGCGTTCATGTGAGGCTCCAGGTGTGCGGATACCAGCGTGCGGTTTCCTTGTGGGAAGGTGATTCGGCACGCTGCAAAAGTAATTGCAATTGCAACTACATGCCTGAATTTAGCGCGGGATGCGCTACCATTGCAACCTTCTCGAATTCCCCGGATGGTGTTGCATGTCGTCGAAAGAGCCTGATGTCTGGTTCCGTTTTGTCAGGGCCCACAGGACAGTCATCCGTGAAATCGAACGGCGCCTGGCCTTGGCCGACCTGCCGCCATACGCCTGGTACGATGCCCTGTGGGGCCTGGAAAGCGGTCCTGATGGCACTCGGCGCATGCATGAATTGGCCGATGTGCTGGCGATCGAGCGCTACAACCTGACGCGATTGGTGGACCGCCTGGAAAAGGACGGCCTGGTGGTGCGCTCGCGCTGCGAAGGTGACGGGCGCGCCGCGTTTGCCTCGATCACCGATGAGGGCCGGGTGTTGCGTAAAAAGATGTGGGGCATCTACGAAAGTACTGTGGATGAACTGTTCCTCTCGCAACTCGACGCCGAGCAACGCCAGGGCTTTGCCGATGCGCTGGAGCGCACGGCCGGGCTGGCGATGCAGGCCAGTGTGCAGACCCGCGGACGGCGCAGGCCTGAAACACCATAGGCAAGGGCATGCTCTTGCTCATTTGAGGGCGTACTGTTGCAGCGCGCGCTCCACTTGTCGCACCTCGATCCGTCCCTCGTCTGCCAGCGCCTTCAGGGCCAGCACGGCAATCCAGTAGCGGTCAGGTGCCGTCGGTTGGACTGAGCCGGCCCCCAGCGCGACAAACCGTGCATCCACATGGGCCGCCAACGGGTCGACGATGGATTGCGGATAGCCGGTGACAGCGATCACCGGGCTGTGGTGGGCCGCCAGGCAATCGCGCAAGTGGCAGCTACGCTTTTCGGCCAGAGGGTGTAGGCGGTTCCAGCGCTCGGCGGCGCGTGCTTCCCGCGCCAGCCGGGTGTAGCTGGGGCAGCTCCATAACTGCGCCGATACGTTCCAGTCGGTCTCCAGCAGCCTCGCTGCATGCAGGACTTCTTCAAGTGCGCGGCCAGCCCCCAGCAAGCGCACGTGCAATTCGCCGGGTGGCTCGCGCCCGATCCGATACATCCCCTTGATTGCATCCTGTCGGTGCTGTGGCGCCAGTCCAGGTCCGTCGTCCTGGTCATGCAGGGCCAGGTAGTAAAATCCGGGCCTGCCGTCGACATACAGCGCGTGCAAACCCGCCAGCACAATCGCTCGGGTTTCGTCGCCGGAGGCTGGATCGTATGGGGTGCACTGCGGGTTGCTGGCCAGCCATAGCGCAAGTGAAGGGTGCGCGCCGTGGCGCCCGGAGGCGGGGCGGGTGTGGATGTCGTTGCACAGAATCCCGCGTTGATCGGTGCCCTGGCAGAGGGCACGCAACTGCGCCGATGAAGTGGCGTTATGCAGGTACAGCAGTGGTTTTTCCCCGGTATTACGCGCAAACCAGGTGGGCCAGGCGGTAATGCGCCTGGAGTGGGATTGGCCGCGAATGACCCAGGCTTGCCGGCGTGTCGCCGGGTGAAACTCCAGGGTGTTGGCCATGGCCATCACTGTATACAGGGGCGAGCTGCGGGGTGGTTGTTGATCGTTGAGGGTGTCGATGCAGATTCGTGCGGATTGCGCAGTGCTGGCAGTCATGAGTCACGTCCCATGGCAATGGAGCGCATCACCCTACTGGAAGTTGACATATAATTGCAATTGCAATGATTGCAGTTGCATTTAAATCGCTCGGTTAAATCCGCGCCTGGCTGCTGCGTTTAATCTTCAAGCGCAGGAACGTCATGCCCCTGTCTTTTTTTCGTCATGACGGCACTTTACGCTGGTGATGCAGGTCACTTGAGTCACCTGCTTTGATTAAACAAGGAGTCGACGATGGACGATTATCAAGAAGAGCTGCTGGAATACCAGGCCTTTGAACTGGACCCTTCGCACCCGGCCGACGACGCCACCGAGCTGTAGGCAGGCGTCAGGCGGAATGCCGCTGACTGCGGCGAAATTCCCCTGGGGTCTGGCTGTTCCAGCGCTTGAAGGCCCGTTGAAAGGCTTCCGCTGAGGCGAAACCGAGCAAGTAGGCAATTTCCCCGAACGCCAGTTCGGTATCGCGAATGTAGGTCATGGCCAGGTCGCGACGGGTGTCGTTGAGAATGGCGCGAAACTGCGTGCCTTCCTCGGCCAGTTTGCGGCGCAAGGTCCAGGTCGGCAGTTTCAGGCGTGCCGCCACTTCTTCCAGGTCGGGTTCCCGGCCGCCATTGAGCATCGGCCCCAGTAAACGTGTGATGCGCTCGCGCAGGCTGCGGGTGCGGGTCAGTTGTTCCAATTCCCGTTCACACAGTTGCAGCAGCAAGTGCCAGGTACTGGGGCAGTGCTGCGGGTTGCGCAGGCCAAGGCTGTGCTGGCTCAGGCGCAGTTGATTGAGTTCGGCGCCGAACTGGATCGGGCAATCTCCCAGCACGGTGTAGCTCGCGCTGTAGTCCGGCGCGGCGAATTCGATTTCGATCCGCTCGGCCAATACAGGCTGCTGGCACAAGGTCGCCATCTGCTGCAGCCAACCGGCCAGAATCGAGTCCACCACGAAGCGGTTATAGGCGTTGTAGGGGCTGATGGAATAGAAACGCAGCCAGGCACCCTGGGCGTCTTCATGAAAGCTCGACTGGCCACGGTAGTTGGCGCCGTACAGGGCCTCGAAGCGCGTCAGGGTGCGCGCGGCTTCGCGCACGTTGGGCGCCTGGGCGGCGGTGACGCCGGCCAGGCCAAGTTGATTCATGCGGCTCAACTGGCCCATGCGCAGGCCCAGGCTGGGGTCGCCGGTCAGTTGGATGGCTGCATGGCCCAGGCGCATATAGCGTGGGATCGACAGGCGCGCACCGGGCTCACTCAAGCGCGCCGGGTCGAGGCCGTACTGCAACAGCAGCGGCTGCGGGTCCAGGCCATGGCTGAGGATGGCGTCGGCCAGGGTATGCACGATGCCCACCGATAAGTCCCCGAGGCGCATCGGTGCCGGTTTCATGGGCTTACAGCCACACGTTCAGCAGGCGCGCACCACGCGCGTTGCTGTCGGCGAAGACTTGGCCCTGGGCACTGAGAAAGCTCTGGCCGCTGGTTCCCTGGTCCCAGAATTGCCCGCGCATGAATACGCTCATGCCCGCACCCGCGAGGCTGATGGGAGGCTGGCTGATCAGGCTCAGACGATGCCAGGCTTCGCCTTCACTGAGCTCTTCGGGCTTGAGGCTGACTTCCGGGGGCGTGGACACGCTCTTGAAGCCGCGCCATGGCTTGTCCCAGGTGTCGCGGCCAATCACCAGTGCCGGCACGGCCACCAATTGCGCACCTTGTTCGTTGAGCTTGCGGTAGTTGTCGGGGTACCAGCTGTCGCTGCCGATCAGGATGCCCAGGCGCCCGGCCGGAGTGTCGATCACGCTGATCGCGTTTTCGTCGCCCGGGGCGATAAAGCCGCGCTCATTGAAGATCGGGTAGAGCTGGCGCTGGGGTTGGCCCAACGGCAAGCCATCGCGGTCGAACACCAGGCTGGTGTTGTACAGCGCGCCATGACCGACCTGCAATTGGCCCTGGCTGACGCTCGGGTTGGGCAGGGCGATGGAGCCGGCCACCAGGGTCACTCCGAACTCTTTGGCCAGGCCGCCAAACAGCACCTGGTAATCACGGGCCATGGCCGGCGCCTTCATGCGCAGGTAGGCATCGTCCAGGCGGTTATCGCCCTGGGCACTGATCAGTGCGCGCAGGAACAGCAACGGATTGCTTGCCGACAGCCAGTTCATCGCCTCTTTCAGGCTGGTGGCCTGATACAGCTGGTTTTTTTCGCCACTGACCATCAACCAGGTGCCGACGTGCTCCGGCAGGACCACGATGGTTTTGTCGTTGATCAGGCCCATGTCCCGGGCATTGCGCAGGTAGGCCGAGAGCTTCAGGTGCAGGCGTTCCAGGCTCTGGTAGTCGGCGGGGAACAGCTCCGGCTGGATGCCCAGCAGGTTGCCGTGATCGGCGGGAGTGCCCTCGTTCACCGCCAGGTTGATCCGCAGGTCCGACAGGTAATGCCCCACGGGGCGCTCCTGGGTCCAGACCAGATAGGCGGAAACGGCGGCGACCAGGGCCATGGTCAGGGTCAAAGCAAGTAATTTACGCATGGGGGAACAGACAACAGGCCGTGTGCAGGGTTCGCCCCTAGGGTAGGGCCCGTCGTCCCGCTTGCCAAGGGGCGCTGCACATTTGGATCAATAAGTTGTCAGTTTCAGTCATTGAGCGCTAAGGGCGGGGCTCTTAGTCTGTGGGACATAAACCGATGGCCGGCCATTCGAGCCTGCCACGTCCCGTGATGATCCGTTGTGGAGCTGTACCATGACCGCTGCTGCCTACCCGCACCTGCTGGCCCCGTTGGACCTGGGTTTTACCACCTTGCGCAACCGTACCCTGATGGGGTCGATGCACACCGGCCTTGAAGAAAAGCCCGGCGGCTTCGAGCGCATGGCCGCGTATTTCGCCGAGCGTGCCCGTGGCGGCGTCGGCCTGATGGTCACCGGCGGTATTGGCCCGAACGATGAAGGCGGGGTGTATTCCGGGGCAGCCAAGCTGACCACTGAAGCCGAAGCGCTCAAGCACAAGATCGTCACCCAGGCCGTGCACGAGGCGGGCGGCAAGATCTGCATGCAGATCCTTCACGCCGGGCGTTATGCCTACAGCCCCAAGCAGGTTGCGCCGAGTGCGATCCAGGCGCCGATCAACCCGTTCAAGCCCAAGGAGCTGGACGAGGAAGGCATCGAGAAGCAGATCAGCGACTTTGTCACCTGCTCTCTGCTGGCCCAGGTCGCTAAGTACGACGGCGTCGAAATCATGGGTTCCGAAGGTTATTTCATTAACCAATTCCTCGCCGCCCACACCAACCATCGCACCGATCGCTGGGGTGGCGCCTACGAAAACCGTATGCGTTTGCCGGTGGAAATCGTGCGCCGGGTGCGCGAAGCCGTCGGGCCGAATTTCATCATCATCTTCCGCCTGTCGATGCTCGACCTGGTGGAAGGCGGCAGCACCTGGGAAGAAATCGTGCAGTTGGCCAAAGCCATCGAGCAGGCGGGCGCGACGATTATCAATACCGGTATCGGCTGGCATGAAGCACGCATCCCGACCATCGCCACCAAGGTGCCGCGCGGCGCGTTCAGTAAAGTCACGGCCAAGCTGCGTGGCGCGGTGCAGATCCCGTTGATCACCACCAACCGTATCAACACCCCGGAAGTGGCCGAGCAGATCCTCGCCGAGGGCGATGCCGACATGGTGTCCATGGCGCGGCCGTTCCTCGCCGACCCGGAGTTCGTCAACAAGGCCGCCGCTGGCCGGGCCGACGAGATCAATACCTGCATCGGCTGCAACCAGGCCTGCCTGGACCACACCTTCGGTGGCAAATTGACCACCTGCCTGGTCAACCCGCGCGCCTGCTACGAGACCGAGCTCAATTACCTGCCGGTCAAGCAGATCAAGAAAATCGCCGTGGTCGGTGCCGGCCCAGCCGGCCTGGCTGCTGCCACCGTGGCGGCGGAGCGCGGCCATCAGGTGACCCTGTTCGACTCGGCCAGCGAGATCGGTGGCCAGTTCAACGTGGCCAAGCGCGTGCCGGGCAAGGAAGAATTTTTTGAAACCCTGCGTTACTTCAAGCGCAAGCTGCAGACCACCCATGTCGAACTGTGCCTCAACACCCGGGTCGATGTAGCGCAACTGGTGGCCGGCGGTTATGACGAGATCATTCTCGCCACCGGTATCGCGCCGCGTACCCCGGCGATTCCTGGCGTGGAAAACCCCAAGGTGCTCAGCTACCTGGACGTGCTTCTGCAGCGCAAACCGGTGGGCAAGCGCGTTGCGGTGATCGGCGCCGGTGGTATCGGCTTTGACGTGTCGGAGTTCCTTGTGCACCAGGGCGTGTCCACCAGCCTGGACCGTGAAGCGTTCTGGAAGGAATGGGGCATCGACACCCTCCTGCAGGCGCGCGGTGGCGTGGCCGGGATCAAGGCCCAGCCCCATGCCCCGGCGCGTGAGGTGTACTTGCTGCAGCGCAAGGCTTCCAAGGTTGGCGACGGCCTGGGCAAGACCACCGGCTGGATCCACCGTACCGGCCTGAAGAACAAAAAAGTGCAGATGCTCAATAGCGTCGAGTACCTGAAGATCGACGACGCCGGCCTGCACATCCGGATCGGCGCCGAGGGCGAGCCCCAGGTGCTGGCGGTGGACAATATCGTCATCTGCGCCGGCCAAGACCCGTTGCGCGAGTTGCAGGACGGCCTGGTCGCCGCTGGCCAGAACGTGCACCTGATCGGGGGGGCCGACGTGGCTGCCGAGTTGGACGCCAAGCGCGCCATCAACCAGGGCTCGCGCCTCGCCGCCGAGCTGTAAGGCGACACGAGGGGCGGTGTTAGACTACCGCCCCTTTTTTCATGCAGACATGCACTGATGGGTCCTTTCGACTGGCTTCCCCATGCGCCCCTTGAACCTTTGCAACTGGAGTGGCTGAACGGGGTCGAGGTGGCCGTGTTGCGCCTGGACCGCATCGACCCGCTGATCAGCGGCAACAAGTGGTTCAAACTCACCGGGCACCTGGCCGAGGCGCAACAGGCGGGGGCCAGCGGTATCATCAGTCTGGGTGGCGCCTACTCCAATCATCTGCATGCCCTGGCGGCGGCCGGCAAACGCTTCGGTTTTGCCACCGTCGGCCTGCTGCGTGGGCACCCACAAGACACCCCAACCGTCCTCGACCTGCAAGCTTTCGGCATGCAACTGCACTGGCTGGGCTATGGCGGTTACCGCGCGCGCCATGGGCCGGACTTCTGGTTGCCTTGGCGCGAGCGATACCCGGATTTGCATCCCGTGCCCGAGGGCGGCGGCGCAATGACAGGGGCGTTGGGCTGTGGCGTGTTGGTCGAGCAGGTGCGCAGGCAGTTGCACACCCTGGGCTGGGCCGATTACCACGCCTGGTGGCTGGCAGCCGGTACCGGTACCACCCTGGCGGGCCTGGTGCTGGCGGAGGCGGGTGCCCATCTTGTGTACGGGGCCCTGGCGGTGCCGGATGACCACGGCGTTGCGCAGAACGTGCAGGCTATCGTGCAGGGCGGGTATGAGTTGCTGGATGCCAGCCGTGGCGGCTTTGCAAAGGTCGATCCGTTATTGCTTGAGTTTATCCAGGCCACCGAGCGGGCCAGCGGCCTGCCGTTGGAACCGCTTTACACCGGCAAGGCGCTGCTGGCGCTCAAACAACAGATCGAGGCCGGGCGCTTTGCCCCCGGCACTCGCCTGATTTTTGTGCACACCGGTGGCCTGCAAGGCCGCCGGGGTTTTGTGGGTTAACGCTTGGGCAACATGCGCAACACGGTGTTATCCCGCATGAAGTAGTGGTGGTACAGACCCGCCGCGGCATGCAGGCCGATCAGCCAATAACCGAGGGTGCCGCCCAACACATGCCAGCCTTCGATCTGCTTGGCCAGGTCCTTGTTCTCACCAATCAGCGGTGGCAACTCGATCCCGTAGAACCACACCGAATGCCCTTCGGCACTGACGATCAGCCAGCCAAAGATCGGCATGCCGATCATGAACACATACAGCGCCACATGCATCAGCGTCGCCAGCAGGGCTTGCCATTGCGGCGGCGCGGGTAAAATCTTCGGCGCCACGCCAAGGCTGCGGGCAAACAGGCGCAGCCAGACCAGTACGAATACGGTCAGGCCGAACATGAAGTGCATTTCCTTGATCAGGGTGCGGCCGCCGCTACCCTTGGGGAAAATCCCGCGAAACTCAATGGTGGTGTAGACCAGCACCAGCAGCACTAGCATCAGCCAGTGCAAGGCGATGGACATCGTACTGTAACGGGACTCGCTGTTTTTCCACGGCATCGCGTATTTCCTCACTCATCAGGGGCAAACCTCCGTTCTTTGGCGACGAAGTCCCTTTAGCCTAAACCTGTTATGCAAGGTTTGCCCGAGTGAGGGGCGATGTATTGACGTCGATCAGGCGCTTTGCGGCATTTCACCTCGGGCCAGGCGCTGATTGATGTCGGCGATCACGCCGGGCAGGTCGGTGATGGTGTCGATCAGGTAGTGCGGGCGCGAGCCGGCAAACAGCGTTTCGATGCGCTGGCGTTCACTGGCCAGGGTCGCCGGGTCCAGGGCGCGGAACTGCTCGTAGGTCAGGCCCAGGGCGTTGCCTGAGCAGGTCAGCGCCACGGTCCACATCCCGGCGCGGCGGCCTTCGAGGATGCCCGGCACGGTGTCGTCGATCTTCACGCAGGCCGCCACGTCATCGATGCCCAGGGCGATCACGTTGGCCAGGGCCTGGGCCGGCCATGGGCGGCCATTGGGTACTTCGTCGGTGGCCACGACGTGGTCGGCGATGTAGCCGTTGGTGGCGGCCAACTCGACCACTTTGTCCATCACTTGCTTGGGGTAGCCGGAGCAGGAGCCGATCTTGATCCCTTGCGCACGCAGCGCGGCAATGGTCTCCAGGGCGCCGGGAATCAGCGCCGAGTGTTCGGCGATCTTCTCGATCTGCAACGGCATGAAGCGCTCGTAGATGGCGGTCACGTCATCGTCGGTCGGCGTGCGGCCGAAGGCCTTGCGGTAGCGCTCGGCGACTTGCGGCTGATCGCACAGGGTGCGGATGTGGTCCCACTTGCCCATGCCCATCGGGCCACGGGCTTCTTCGATGGAGACCTGCACGTCGAACTCGGCAAACGCTTCGACAAAAATCTGCGTAGGCGCGAAGGAGCCGAAGTCGACCACGGTGCCGGCCCAGTCAAGAATGGCGGCCTGCAGGGTGTTGGGGTTCTGATAGTTCATGGTTTAAATCCTGTCAGTAAGGGGTAGGAGTCGGCTTGCCGGCGATGGCGGCCGTGAAGGCCCCATCGTCGAGGGAATCAGATTTCGAGTACTTCCATCTCTTGCAGCGCCTGGGCAATCGCCGCCACCGCCGCTTGCATCTCGGCCTGGTTGACATGGCCGATGCAGCCGACGCGGAAGGTCTCCACTTGGGTCAATTTGCCCGGATACAGAATGAAACCCTTGGCCTTGACCCGCTCGTAGAAGTCTTTGAACTGGTAGCGCGGATCGTTCGGCGCATGGAAGGTGACGATGATCGGCGCCTGGATCGCGCTCGGCAGGAAGCTGCGCAGGCCCAGGTCGGCCATGCCATCCAGCAGCGTCTGGCAGTTGGCGGCATAGCGCTGATGGCGCGCCGGCAAGCCGCCTTCTTCGTTGTATTGCAGCAGCGCTTCATGCAGGGCGGCCACCACGTGGGTCGGCGGGGTAAAGCGCCATTGCCCGGTCTTGGCCATGTAGGCGTGCTGGTCGAACAAATCCATGGCCAGGGAGTGGCTGTTGCCCTGGGCCGCGGCCAGGGCCTCTTTTTTCGCAAACACAAAACCCATGCCTGGCACGCCTTCCAGGCATTTGCCGGAGGCGGCGATCAGTGCATCGAACGGCACCTGGGCGGCGTCGATGGGCAGCGCGCCAAAGGAGCTCATGGCGTCGATGATCAGGTGCTTGCCGTGGCGCTGGATGACCTGGGCGATCTCCGGCAGCGGGTTGAGGATGCCGGTGCTGGTTTCGCAGTGGATCAGCGCGATATGGGTGATGCTGCTGTCAGCCTGCAACAGCCGGTCGACATCGGCGGCGGTGGTGGGCTGGTCTTCGGCGGTTTCGAAGGTGCTGAACGGGCGGCCCAGCACTTCGCAGATCTTCGCCAGGCGCTTGCCGTACGCGCCGTTGATCAGCACCAGTACCTTGCCATCGCGGGGTACCAGGGTGCCGATGGCCGCTTCGACGGCGAACGTGCCGCTGCCCTGCAAGGGCACGCAGTGATGGCTGTCGCCACCGTTGATGATCGCCAGCAGTTGCTCGCAGAGGCTGGCGGTCAGTTGGTTGAAGCGGTCATCCCACGAACCCCAGTCAACCATCATCGCCTGGCGGGTGCGGGCGGAGGTGGTCAGGGGCCCAGGTGTGAGCAGGATCGGCGCGGCAGTACTCATTCTCATGTCCTCGCAAAGCAGTGGGATGAAGCTACGGGACATAAATTGCAGTTTGGCTTGTCATCAATCAAATTGTTTGTTGTTATGCCAGCCATCAGTGAGGCCGATAGCTATGAATCTTTTCCAACTCCGTGCATTTGACGCCGTGGCCCGGGACGGCAGTTTTACCCGTGCCGCCGCACGCCTGTTTATCAGCCAGCCAGCCGTGACCGGGCATATCAAGGCGCTGGAAGAGCACTACCAGATCACCCTGCTGCGGCGTACCGCGCGGCGCGTCGAGTTGACGGAGGAGGGCATCAAGCTGGCGGCCATTACCCGCAGTATCTTCGGCCTGGTGGATGAAGCGCAGACCCTGCTCGAAGCCAACCGCCAATTGCTCACCGGGCGCCTGGAAGTGGCGGCGGATGGCCCGCATATGGTCATGCCGATGCTGGCCAAGCTGCGTGCCCGTTACCCGGGGATTACCGTCAACCTGCGCCTGGGCAATGCCCAGGAAACCCTGGCGGCGCTGCTGTCCGAGCATGCGGATGTGGCCGTGTTGACCGAAGTCGAGCCGCGCAAGGGCGTGCACCTGCAACCCTTGAGCGAATCCCGTATCTGCGCCTTGGTACCGGCTGGCCATCCGTGGCTGGCGGACCCGGCGGGTATCCGTCTGGAGCAGTTGGACCAGGTGATCATGGTACTGCGCGAGCCCAGTTCCATTACCCGCCGCACCTTCGACGACGCCTGTGCCAAGGCCAGCGTGCAGCCCAGGGTGTTGCTGGAACTGGACAGCCGCGAAGCGGTGACGGAAGCGGTGGCGGCCGAGTTGGGGGTGGGCGTGGTGTCGTCGGTGGAAGTCAGCCGCGATCCGCGGGTGCATGCGATTCCTATCCGTGGCGACGGGCTGCTGAACCAACATATGCTCGGCTGCATGGAGCGGCGCCGGGAATTGCGCTTGATTCAGGCGTTCTTCGAGTTGGCTTCAGGCTGATCTTCGCGCAGGCTTTCGCGGACAATCTCCAGAAAGGTCGCCACTACCCGCCGCGAACTCTGTTCCTTGAGGCACACCAGTGTTTCCTTCATGCGCTGGGTGCAGTCGCGGATGGGCATGGCATACACCCGTGAATCGGCGCCGAACTCCGACGCCGACACCACGCCCACGCCAATCCCCACCACCACGGCCTCACGCGCGGCTTCGCGGCCCTCCACCTGGATCGCCGGGCGGATGCGCAGCCCGGCCTGGTGCATCTCGCGCTCCAGGGTCTGACGGGTCACCGAGCCGGTTTCCCGCAGGACCAGGGGGGTGTCGTCCAGATCCGCCAGCTCGATGGACTCGCGCCCGGCCCACGGGTGGTTGCGGGCGACGAACGCCAGCATCGGGTCATCACGCAAGGGGATCGAAAGCAGGCGCTCATCGTCGACGTCACGCCCCACCAACGCCAGGTCGGCCTGATAGTTATACAGGCGGTACAGCGCATCATCGGTGTTGCCGGTCTCGATTTTCACGGTGATTCCCGGATAACGTTCGCAAAACCGGGCGATTTGCGGCAGCACATGCACCGGGGCGTCCACCGCCAGGGTCAGGCTGCCGGTTTGCAGGGCCTTGGAGTCTTGCAGCAGCTCCTGGGCTTCGGCGGCGATGACAAACAGGCGCTGGGTGATACTCAGCAGGCGCTCGCCGAGGTCGGTCAGGCGCACCGAGCGTTTGTTGCGATGGAACAGCAGCACGCCAAAACGCTCTTCAAGCTTGCGCACTTGGTCGGAAATGGCCGGCTGGGTGAGGAACAACCGTTCGGCCGCCAACGTGAAACTGCCATGGACAGCCACGGCATGGAAGGCTTTGAGTTGGGCGTGGGAAACCGACATGGCGCGACCTCTTACAAGCTGAGCTTATATTTGAAATACGATAAATCGATTTTACCTATTAGTCAGCCATTGCTTTGATAGCCCTCAGTCGCCGTAGGTTGAGTCCTACAACTTCGGCGATCATGAGCCCTTGCGTGCAACCTTGCAGGACTCATCTGACCAGTACCCGGTGCTCTGCCACCCAGTACTGCAGTGCAAAACAATAAAAACACAGGCAATTGCTTCTCGATTCTGCCGGCACACTCACACCTGAGGTCAGAACCACCATGAATATCCCTATGGGTAGCATCAAGCGTTGGCGCGTGCAGATTTTCGCCATCACCTGGCTGGCATATGCCGCTTTCTATTTCACCCGCAAAGCATTTTCCGTGGCCAAGTTAGGGATCGTTGACGACCCGAGTTTCCCGCTGGACAAGATGATGATGGCCAACCTGGATGGCCTGTACCTGGCGGCCTATGCCGTCGGCCAGTTCACCTGGGGCATGCTCGCCGACCGTTTCGGGCCACGGGTGGTGGTGTTGGGCGGGCTGGTGATTTCAGCGGCTGCCGCGCTGGTCATGGGCACGTTTGCCACCTTGCCGATCTTTGTCACGTGCATGTTGATCCAGGGGTTGGCGCAATCCACCGGCTGGTCGGGGCTGTGCAAGAACCTTGGTAGTTTCTTCCCGGCGCAACAGCGCGGGCGTGTGCTGGGCTTATGGAGCTCGTGTTACGCGTTTGGCGGGCTGGTAGCCTCGCCCTTTGCCGGCTGGTGGGCCTACACCCTGATTGGCAGTTGGCACGCGGCATTTATCTCCAGTGCCGCGGTGGTGGCGGTGGTGGCGGTGCTGTTCTTTATTTTCCAGCGCAACACGCCACAGGACGTCGGCCTGCCAGAAGTGGAGCCCGAGCCGGCAATGAGCGCCGAAGAGCAGGCGGCGGCGAAAAAAATCAGCATCCTTGAGCCGTTGCGCGAGATCTTGCGCAACCGCACGGTGCTGACCCTGGGCCTGGCGTACTTCCTGTTGAAACCGGCGCGTTACGCGATCCTGTTGTGGGGCCCGGTGATTGTCTATGAGCAGATGCCCTCGGTGGGCAAGGTCGGCGCGGCCATTGTGCCCACGGCGTTCGAGCTGGCGGGGTTGTTGGGGCCGATCATGATTGGCCTGGCGTCCGACAAACTGTTCGGCGCCCGGCGCATGCCGGCCTGTGTTCTCAGTTTGTTGGCGCTGACCGTGTCCCTGGCGCTGTTTATGGGGGCGTTGCATACCGGCAGTGTGATGTTGGTGATGGCTTTGCTGTTTGTCATGGGTCTGACCCTGTACGGGCCGGACTCGATGATCAGCAGCACGGCGGCCATTGACTTCGGTACCGCCAAGGCCGGCGCAACGGCGGCGGGCTTCGTCAATGGTTGCGGCTCGGTGGGCGCGATCCTCGGTGGCCTGCTGCCGGGCTACTTCGACACGGTGACGGTGTTTATCGTGTTCGCCGGCGCTGCCCTGTTTTCCTCGCTGGTGCTGATGCCTTATTGGAACGCCCGGCCTGCGGTATTGGCGCAAGTGGGCGACTTTGTGCCGGATCGCACGGTGGCAATCAAACCCCTGCGCACCTGAGGTACCTGCAACGCTGGCCGGTTTTTTGGTGGAACGATGGGTTCTTGCCCTATAAACTCTGCGGCCAAAGCGCCGGCCAGTAGACGTCTCGGCGCCACGGATATCAAGAGAGTGAGTCATGGGCGCACAGTGGAAGGTTAAACATAAAGAAGCGGCATCCAATGCCAAGGGCAAGATTTTCGGCAAGCTGGTGAAGGAAATCACCATTGCCGCCCGTAACGGTGCGGACACCGCGACCAACGCCCACCTGCGTCTGGTGGTCGAGCAGGCCAAAAAGGCCTCGATGCCCAAGGAAACCCTGGAGCGCGCAATCAAGAAAGGCGCGGGCCTGCTCGGCGAGACCGTGCAGTACCATCGCGTGACTTATGAAGGGTTCGCCCCGCACCAGGTGCCGTTGATCGTTGAATGCGTGACCGACAACATCAACCGCACCGTGGCGGAAATCCGCGTAGCTTTCCGCAAGGGGCAACTCGGAGCTTCGGGCTCGGTGGCCTGGGACTTCAACCATGTAGGGCTGATCGAGGCCTCGCCGGACACCCCCGATGCCGACCCGGAAATGGCCGCCATCGAAGCCGGTGCCCAGGACTTTGAGGAAGGTGAAGAAGAGGGCACGACCCTGTTCATCACCGAGACCACCGACCTGGACGCGGTGCAGAAGGCGTTGCCGGAGCAGGGTTTTACCGTGTTGTCGGCGAAGTTGGGCTACCTCGCGAAAAACCCGGTCAGCGGCCTGAGCGACGAGCAGATGGCTGAAGTCGAAGCCTTCCTGGAAGGCCTGGACAACCATGACGACGTGCAGGACATGTTCGTCGGCCTGGCGGGCTAAACCCGGCCTGGAATTATGGGCACGGGCTTGTGTGTGAGCGGGCTTGCCCGCGATTGCGGTGTATCAGATGGCACATCAGCTGGCTGACCCACTGCTATCGCGGGCAAGCCCGCTCCCACATAAGCCCGCTTGCGCATTTGCAGGGCATTTCAGAGTGAGGACAGCAGTGCCTCGATCTCTTCGAACGCCGGACGCGCCAGCACCTGCGGCTGGCAGCAGCGCTCCCGCAGCGCCTCCAGCACTTGGCGCTGGTCATCGCTCAAACCTGCGTCAATGCGCTCCAGCAACTCCTCCAGCAACACCCCGAACGCCCGCACTTCAATGCGCTGCAACGCCCTGGTTTCCAAGGTGTCGGCCGTGGCATGGAATGACGCCGCGCCAAAGTCCCCCAGCAAACAATCACCCCCGGCATTCCACAGGATATTGTGGCCATACAGGTCGCCATGGGTGATGCCATGCCGGTGCAGGTGTGCGGCCACGGAGGCGATGCCGCGCGCCATGCGCAACGCCACAGCCACGCTGAAACGGCTGGCGGGGTCGTAGATGTCCCGGGTGCAGGACGCCAGGCTGGGCAGGCCGGCGAGGTTGCGGTAGCTCGGGTCGATCAGGTCCATCACCAGCGCGGCCTGGTCATCGGGGTGGCCGATTACCCGGCCTTGCACCTTGATCAGGTTGGGGTGCAGCCCGGCGGCAATGCAGGCCTGCATTTCATGCAGCGGTGAACCGTCGCTGGTGATGGTGCCCTTATAGAGTTTGACCGCGACCGGCTCGTTCGACGGTTTGCGCAGTGCCTTGCGAATCACCCCCGAGGCGCCTTCGCCGAGCACCTCGGCCAGCTCCAGTTCGGCCCAGGGAATATTCGCTGTGTTGTCGTCAATTGCCAGTTCGACCGCGCTTTCCACCGGGTTGCCGGCATAGGCCAGCCAGGTCAGGCGCGGCAGCGTCAGCAGCCATTGCGGCAATTGCGTCAGGCGGTTGGCGGCGATGCGCAGCAGTTCGAGGTTATGGCACTGGGCCAGGCTCGCCGGCAGTTGCTCCAGGCGATTACCGGCCAGCATGAGTTTTTGCAGCAGCGGCCGTTCGCCGAGTTCATCCGGCAAGTGGCTGAGACGGTTATCGGTGAGGATCAACCAACGCAATTGCGGCGGCAGTGCAGCAGCCGACACCTGCTCGATCTGGTTGGCCTTGAAGCCGACCATGCTCAATTGCTGGCATTGCCCCAGGCACGCCGGCAGTTCGGTGAAGGCGTTGTCCGAGCAAAACAGCACGCGCAGGTGGGGCAGCCGGTGCAGGTCGTCGGGCAGACTGCGCAGGGCGTTGCCGCTCAGGTTGAGGATTTCCAGGGAGTCGGCCAGGTCGAAGATTTCCCGGGGGAACTGCGTCAGGCCGCAGGACAGGTCCAGGCGCTTGATGCCAGCCAGTTGGCCAGCCTTGAGTTGGGCAAGGGTATCCATGAACAGCTTAGGTCACTCGACAAGGTCAAAGGCGCTCATGATAGCGACTTGAGCGCCAGCGGGCTGACTTGTTGCAACTGCCCCAGGCGGCTGCGGGTGCGTGCCAGGTCAATCGCCTGGCCTTGCAGGGCGTCGTCCAGTGGCTGTTGGCCCAGCAGGGTCAGGTGCTTGTCCTGGTCGTAAAGCACGTCGATCAGGTTGATAAAGCGCTGTTGCACGGCAATCGGGCAATCGCCGAGCAGCGGCAGGTCGTCGATGATCCAGTGGTCGAAATCCTCGCACAGCAGCAGGTAATCCATCACGGCGGTGGGCTGTTCGCACAGGTCGTTGAAGGTCAAGGCCAGGCTGCGCGCCTGGTGCCAGCGCACCTGCAGTTGCTGCGAGCCGACCGCCAGCGCCAGGGGCGGGCCATCGGTGGCGGGCAGCCCCAGCTCACGGCGCTGGGCCGGGGTGCCCGGCCACACGTACTGGCCATGGGTGAAGCGCTGCAACTGGTGGTTCTGCGCCAGGCCCCGGTAGTCCTGGGGCGCGCTGACTTCCATGACGTCCATGCGCGCGCTGATCAAGTCAATCACCGGCTTGAAGCGCTGATGGTACAGCGGGTTGGGCAGCAAGCCCTGGGGCGGGTAATTGGAGGTGACCAGCAGCAGGATGCCCCGTTGGAACAGGGCCTTGAACAGGCGAGTGATCAACATCGCGTCGCCGATGTCATGCACATGGAACTCGTCGAAACACAGCACCCGGCAGCCGTCGAGCAATTGATCCAGAGTGGCGCCCAGGGCATCGGCCTGCTGGCGGTGGGCAAACATGCCGCGGTGCAGGCGGGCGAAAAAGTCGTGGAAATGTACCCGCTGCTTGTCAGGCAAGGGCAGGGCCTGGAAAAACCCGTCCAGCAGCCAGCTTTTGCCCCGGCCGACAGCGCCGTGCAGGTACAGGCTGCGGGTCGGGCGCTGGGCCAGCAGGTGTGCGGCCTGCCGCGCCATAGCGTCGATCACCTGCACCTGGCTGGGGCTGAGGGTGTAGCCCTGTTGCCGAGCCTTGTCCGCGAAGAAGCGCTGAATGGCTGGCGCGCTGTCGTGGGCGGTTTTTTTGCCCAGCAGGCGTTTGAGCAGGGGCAGGCGCCGGGGGCGGCTCTCTCGAAAAGGCATGGCGTTGGCGTCCTAGAACCGGGTGGTCTGCTTGAGCAATGGGGTGGTCGGCTCGTCCTCCGGGCTGACCATCGCATAGTTGTAGCCGGGGCTGGACCAGTATTCGGCCTGCAGTCCATCGGCACTGCGGCTGCCCCGTGGCAGCAGGGTGTTTTGCGGGCCGGGCGGGCGAATATAAAAACTGATGCGCCGGCCCTGCGGGTTCTCGTAAAGCACCATCGCTGCCGCGCCCTGATCGGTGCTGAGCAGCCGTGCGCTGACCGGGCTGAAGCCGGCCTCGCTGAGGTCTGGCAGGCGATGGGCCTGGGCGAAGTAACGGTCGAGCCAGGCTTGCATATCGCCATTGCCCTGCACCTGGTAATCGGCGGGCATGATTGGGTTCTGGGCAAACAGGCGGTACGCCTGCATGGCGTCGGTCATCGGCAGTGCGCTGGCGACCAGGGTCGCCTGCCGCGCTTGCCAGCCACCCAGGCCGCCCAGGCCGACGGCGAGCACCAGCATGGCGGCAGTGGCCAGCTGGCGGCGCGACTGGTGCTTGAGACGCTGGCGAATCTGCGCCGGATCCAACTCGGGGTTGGCCGCTGGCGGCGCACCGATGGCCGTGCGCAGGTGCTGGGCATCCTGTTGCCAGGCGTGGACCTGGGCCGCGACCTCGGGGTGGGCGGCGAGCCAGATCTGCAGTTGGCGGCGATCCGGCTCGCTGAGCTGGTGATCGACGTACGCGTGCAGGTCGCGTTCGTTGGGGGGCAGGCTGATCATTTGAGTATCCGCAGGGAAGGGCGGGTGATGTCACCGTCGCTGAGCTGGCGCAAGGCCTGGCGGGCACGGGACAGGCGTGACATCACGGTGCCGATGGGCACGTCGAGGATATGGGCGACTTCCTTGCAGCTCAAGCCTTCCACCGAAACCCACAGCAGCAGGGCGCGTTGCTCGCTGCTCAACTGGTCGAAGGCTTGCAGGGTCGATTGGGCGATCACCGTACGTTCGACTGACGGTTGCGCGTCATCACGACCGGTGAAGAACTCCAGCATCCGCGCATAACGCCGCGAACGCCGGTGCGCGTCGAGGAACTGCCGGTAGAGGATCGAGAACAGCCAGGCGCGCAAATCGCCGTCGACGCGCTTGTTGCGCCAACTGACGATGGCGCGCTCAAGCGTGGCCTGCACCAGGTCGTCGGCGCTGCTGGGGTTGCGTGTCAGGGATACGGCAAAGCGCCGTAGCCTGGGGAGGAGTTCA
The DNA here is from genome assembly GCF_016405645.1 of Pseudomonas sp. MF5691. Lineage (NCBI taxonomy): Bacteria > Pseudomonadati > Pseudomonadota > Gammaproteobacteria > Pseudomonadales > Pseudomonadaceae > Pseudomonas > Pseudomonas sp. MF5691. The sequence continues at coordinate 136,347 of NZ_JAEKDC010000013.1, read as the reverse complement.
CGCAATGAGTCGTCGAGTTCGTGCATGGCAATCTTGGTCACTGTGCTTGGACCAGGAAGACGTCCGGCCTTGGAGGTTATTCCAGGGATTGAAAAATAAACAGTGCGGGTGGGAATAGAGCGTGTCGACGCTCGTCCTGCTTCTCTCTCACCTGTGGCCGCTGGCCCTGGAGCACTGCATGCCAGATCAACCATCCCCCTTACGCCCGCCGCTGGGGCGCGCCAGCCTGATGCTGCGCCTGGCCGCTATCGGCGTGGTCGTCGGCGCCGCCGCCGGGGCGTTTGCCTACGTCAACGGTACACTCGACCCGCAGCGGTTGCGCCCCCAGGCCCTGGTCAATGCCCTGGAAACCAATAACGGCGTGCACCCCGGCTACCGGCGCAACCATTCCAAGGGTGTATGCGTGGCGGGCTATTTCGAGAGCAGTCCTGCGGCGCGTGCCTATTCCCGTGCGCAGGTATTCAGCGAGGCCCGCACCCCGGTGATCGGCCGTTTTGCCTTGCCCAGCGGCAACCCCTATGCCCCGGACAGCAGCGTGCCGATCCGCAGCCTGGCCGTGCAGTTCAACCAGGCCAACGGCCAGCAATGGCGCAGCGGGATGAACAGCATGCCAGTGTTCCCGGTGGGCACGCCCGAGGCGTTCTACCAGATGCTCAAGGCGGGGACTCCCGACCCGGCGACCGGCAAGCCCAACCCGGCCAGTATGCCGGCGTTTTTTGCCAGCCATCCGGAGACGGCGCCGTTCCTGGCCTGGGTCAAGACGGCCAGGCCGTCAGCCAGCTATGCCACCGAGCGTTACAACGGCATCAATGCGTTTTACCTGGTGAATGCCGACGGGCAGCGCCAGGCCGTGCGCTAGGGGCTGGTGCCGATGAGCCAGGACGTCAGCGCAGCCGCTGCGCCGCCAGGGGCGGATTTCCTCCAGGCCGACCTGGAGCAACGATTGGCGGCCGGCCCCCTGCGCTGGCAGTTGCAGATCACCCTGGCCAACCCCTCAGACCCGGTGGATGACGCCAGCAAGGCCTGGTCTGGGGCGCACACGGTGCTGGATGCCGGCACCCTGATACTCGAGCGCAGTCAGCCGCAGTTGGACGGTGATTGCCGCGATATCAACTTTGACCCGCTGATCCTGCCCAGTGGTATCGAAGCCTCCAATGACCCGCTGCTGGCTGCACGTTCTGCTGCCTATGCCAGTTCCTACCTGCGCCGTACCGGCGAAGTCAGCCAGTTGCACAGCGCCTCTCAGGAGTCCCGGCCATGAAGACTCAACCACGTTTTTTCGCCCCGCTGGCGCGCCTGCTGCACTGGCTGATGGCGCTGATGGTCATTGCCATGCTGTTTATCGGTGCTGGCATGGTGGCCTCGGTGTCCCAACGCCATGCATGGTTGTTGCACCTGCACAAGCCATTGGGCATTGCGATTCTGCTGTTGGTGATCGTGCGCCTGGTGGTGCGCTTTGCTACCCGCCAGCCGCCGCTGCCTGCCGATTTGCCGGCGTGGCAGGTGTTGGCGGCCAAGGCGTCGCATCTGCTGCTGTATGGCTTGATGCTGGCGCTGCCGTTGTTGGGATGGGCGATGATTTCGGCGGCCGGTGACCCAGTGATGCTGAGCAGTTCTTTGCAGTTACCGGCGTGGGTGCCGGCCAACGCGCAGTTGTTTGCAATTCTGCGCAAGGCCCATGGGTATCTCGCCTATTTGCTGTTCCTCACGGTGTTGCTGCATTTGGCGGCGGCGTTGTTCCATGGCTGGATTCGCCGGGATGGCGTTTTGCAAAGCATGCTCGGCAAGGACTGAGGCCCCAGGGTCGCCCACCAGTATCCCAGGGCCAGTAGGTTGATGGTGGCGCCCAGGGCACAAACGCCGAGCCAGCCGGCCCAGGCGTACATCAGGGTGGCGCCGAGCGAGCCCAGGGCGCTGCCTGCCGAATAGAACAGCATGTAGCCGGCAGCCAGGCGGCTCTGGGCTTCGGGGAGCACGCTGTAGATCAGGCTTTGGCTGGTGACATGCACGGCTTGCAGGCCGAGGTCGAAGGCAATCACCCCAAGCAACAGTGCCCACAACGAAGACTGGGTCAAGGCGATGGGCAGCCAAGACACCAGCATCAGCGCCAGGGCCGCGCCGCTGGTCCACTGTGCCCAGCCTCGGTCAGCCAGGCGCCCGGCATGGGCCGCTCCCAGCGCGCCGGCGGCACCGGCAAGGCCGAACAGGCCGATCTGGGTGTGGGACAACGACAGCGGCGGGGCGCTCAAGGGCAATACCAAGGGCGTCCATAGCACCGTGCCCGCGGCAAAAATCAGCAAGGCCAGCACTGCGCGGTCGCGCAGCACTTTTTCCTCGCGCAACAGGCTGAACACCGAGCCGAGCAACTGGCGATAGGCGCCTGGCGCCCGGGGCTGCTCGGTAGCGGGCAAGACACGCCAGAGCAGCAGCGCCATCAGCAACGTCAAGCCAGCCGACAGCAGGTACACCGAGCGCCAGCCGGCCAGGTCCGCCATGAGCCCGGACACCGTGCGCGCCAGCAGCAAGCCAACCACGATGCCACTGGTCACCAGGCCCACCACATGCCCCCGTTGCTCGGGGCGCGCCAGGTTTGCGGCGTAGGCCACCAACACCTGGGCCACCACGGCGAGCAAGCCCGTCAGCAACAGGCCAGCCAGAAACCCCACGCTGCTGTTGGACAGGGCGACCAGCAATACCGCGCCGGTGGACAGCAGTAACTGGCCGACGATCAAGTGCCGACGGTTGAGCAGATCGCCCAACGGCACCAGCAGTAATAAACCGAGGCCATAGCCGACCTGGGTCAGGCTGATCACGATGCCGACGGTGGCGGGGTCCATGGCGAACGTCGTGGCCATGGCATCCAGCAGGGGTTGGGCGTAATAGACGTTTGCCACCGACAGGCCGCAGGCAATGGCGAACAGCAGCACCACGGCGCCGCTTAACGATGATTGGGGCATGCTGAGTTCTCATTGTGGTTGTTAAATAAAACCAGTTGTACGGTAGGTATTCCGGTTTTATATTGCAACTACATTTTTATCAGGCAGGCGTTACTCATGGTCAAACTCACTCGCTTTGAAAGTGCCGAATGCCCGGTGGCGCGCTCGCTGGAGGCGATTGGCGATGGCTGGGCACTGTTGATCATTCGCGATGCATTCGATGGCATCCGCCGCTTTGGCGAGTTTCAGCGCAGCCTGGGCATGGCCAAGAATATTCTTTCGGCACGCTTGCGCAGCCTGGTCGGCCACGGGATTTTCGAGATTGTCCCGGCCTCGGATGGCAGTGCTTATCAGGAGTATGTGTTGACGGAAAAGGGCAGGGGGCTGTTTGCCGTGATCATTGGGTTGCGGCAATGGGGCGAGGGGTTTTTCTACGCCGAGGGCGAGGCCCATTCGGTGCTGTTGGACCGTGAGCACGGACAGCCGCTGCAGGCTTTGCACGTGCAGGCGGCAGATGGCCGGGTGCTTGGGCCGCTGGACTGCGTGCGGGTGGCGGCGCAGTCCGAGGCTGAGGGTTAACGACGCTTATTGGGGCAGGGTCAGCGCAGTACGTTGACCATGTCCGCCACGGTGCTCAGCACGTCCTTGCCCAGTTGCCGGGAGCGTTTGCCGGACCAGCCGGTGCGTGGGTCGGGCGCATCGTCGTTGTCCTTGAACGGCATTTCAAGGGTCAGGGACAGGCAATCGAATTTCTCGCCCACGCTGTTGCACGCCAAGGTCATATTGGCCTGGCCCGGCAAGTCGCGGGTGTAGCCATGGGTGGTCTGGAAGTCGCGGGTCAGTTCGCTCAAGTGGCTGCGAAAGTGTTTTTCCAGGGCCTCGATACGCGGGGTATAGCCGGGGTTGCCTTCACACCCTGCGGTGAACACATAGGGGATTTCTTCGTCGCCGTGGATATCCAGGAACAGGTCGACGCCGTATTTTTCCATTTGCTGCTGGACGAACAGCACTTCCGGGCTCTGTTCCTGGCTTGCGCTTTGCCAGGCGCGATTGAGGTCCTGGCCCATGGCGTTGGTGCGCAAGTGACCGTGGAACGCGCCATCCGGGTTCATGTTCGGCACCAGGTACAGGTCGGCGGATGCCAGGAGTTTTTTCAGTTCAGCATCACCTTCCTGCTGCAGGCGCTCGATGATGCCTTCCATAAACCACTCGGCCATATGCTCGCCCGGGTGCTGCTGCGCAATGATCCACACTTTGCGCTGCCCGGCGTCACCCTTGCCACGGCGTAGCAGGGGAATATCACGGCCTTCGACACTCTTGCCGGTGGCCAGCAATTGCGTACCGGCGCGGTTCAGTGCCTGCTCGATCAACCAGGCGTGACGCTCGCGACTGTAGGGTTCGAAGTAGGCGAGCCAGGCGTGTTTTTGCTCGGCCTGCAGTTCGATGTGCAAGGTTTCGCCATCAAAGCGTGTCGGCACCCGGAACCAATTGACGTGGTCGTAGGACGCCACGGCGTTGTAACCGCTCCAGGCATGTTTGTAGGAGGACTGGCCGGCGTTGCTCAGGCGAAAGGTATGGGTATGACCAATGTGCATGCCTTCGGCCTTGAAGTGGAACCATTGGAAGTGCTGGCTGCGGGTATCAGGTTTGATCGCCAGCAGTAACTGATGGGCATCGCTGGTGTCGAGCACCTGGATATTGCCACTGTCGAAGTCGGTGCTGATTTTGATGGAGGTCAAGGCCACGGTCATAGTCTGATTGCCTGAATATGAGAGTTGTGGCGGGCAGTTTACACAGACGCGGGGTAAAGTCTGGACGCAAATTATTGCGAAAAGGGAGGGGGCGTCATCCTTGACGCAGCCGCAGCTTAGAGTCTATGAGATTGATTCTCAAGTGCTATCTTGGAAAGAAGCGGGCCAGAGCGCTTGATCGGCTTTCTTTCGGTGATTGTCTTTTGCTACCATGCGCGCCATCGAGCAACACACAGTCTTCATTAGCCTGAAGCCACGCCAGAATAACTGGCAAAAAAAAGACCCGGCCAAAGAGCCGGGTCAAAAACCGTGATTAGCCTGATGAGGAGATATTCCAAGAGTCCGACCTAAGGTCTCTTGGCCTATCGACTGATCTCGCGACCAGCTGCTTGCAATAATAATCATTATCATTTGCAAGTCAAATGTTTTTATCCGTCTGATAGAAATATTTTTCCTTCTGTTCCTGCACGCCTATCTGGCTATGAGGCTTTGCCGCCTGCCAGTTGCAGTGGACGCTCCAGCATGGCCTTGGCCATATCAATCAAATACACCACTGAAAACGCCAGGTCTCGGGTGCCCCCCAGCTTGTTGTTCGCCAACTCATACGCGATGGCGGCGGCGCTGCGCAGCAGGTCCGAGGCATGCACCAGGGCTTCTTCGCTGCTGACATGGGGGTTGGCCTCGAAAAAGGCCACATCGTCCACTGGCTCCGTGTCCTCTTTCAAGTAGTAGTCCAGTGCGCGTCGGGCGGCTTCGCTGCCCTGCAAGAACTTTATTTCATCGTCATCAGGTGTGCCAGGCAGGTGATCCAGGGTAGTGGTCATGAGGTCGGTGCTCTGGGTGGGAAGGTGAACAGGTGGGGCTGATAATAATACGATCTGTATTTATGTCATTTGATTGATTACTACAAACTGTTTATTGTCGCCCTGAATTCATCCGGTATTGTGTGGCCCATGGATAAATGGATAGCGTTGGTCAAAGCCAACATGAAGGCCCGCAAGGTCACGCAGCATCAACTGGCCGCACGTTTGGGCATGTCCCAGGGCGGCATTGGCCACTGGCTGGGCAAGCGCCGGGTGCCCAGCCTCGCCGATATGAACCGGGTGCTCGAAGAGCTGGGCCTGGGCTATCTGGAGACGGTGCTGGTGATCCGCGAAAAAAGCGACGCCCCGGCGAACGACGATGCCGCGCCGGTCACTCAATACAATCCGTATTTTCGTTACCCTGTGACCGACTGGAAACACCCCTGCCAGGTGCACGAACAGCGGCCAGCCTATGGCGCCACGCGTTTTGAGGCGAGCGATTACGAGGCCGACGGCGAGGCGTTCTGGCTCCAGGTGAGCGGCGATGCGATGACCGCGCCCAGCGGGCCGAGTATTGCCGAAGGGATGATGATCCTGGTAGACCCGGCCCGCGAAGCCGAGCCCGGTACATTGGTGGTGGCCCAATGGGCCGGCAGCAGCCAGGCGACCTTTCGCAAGTTGATCGAGGAAAGCGGCCAGCGTTACCTGGTGCCGCTCAACCCGACCTACCCCAAAGCCCTGCTCACCGATGACTGCCGGATCATCGGCGTGGTGGTACAGGCCACGGTGAAGTTCTAGGCCTGGGCTTCCAGCTCCACCAAGGCGCTGCCTTCGCCGACCATTTCGCCTTCCTGGCAATACAGTGCCTTGATCACGCCTCCGTGGGGCGCGCGGATGCTGTGCTCCATCTTCATCGCTTCAAGCACCACCAGTTGCGCACCGGCCTCCACCGTCTGCCCGACTTCCACCAGCACCCGCACGATGCTGCCGTTCATGGGTGCGCTCAGGCCGCCCTGATGGGCTTGTCCGGCATCGACGGCGGCGATCGGGTCAAACAGCGTCACGCTGCGCATCTCACCTTGCCAGCGCAGGAACAGCGTCTGCCCATGGCGCACGGCCAAGTGCGAACGGCGGATGCCAGCATCCTCGATCAGCAATTGTTCGCCACGCAGTTGCGGCGCGGTGCTGGTTTGCAGTGTTACCAGGCGATCCTGGCCGTCACTGCTCAAATGCAGGGATGTTTCGGCAGGCAGGCCCGCACGAAAGCCCAGGGTTGCAGCCCACGGCGAGGCAGGATCGTCCTGCCGCAGCCGGGAGGGCTGGCTTTGCATGAAAGCATGACCGGCCGCCTGCCAGAACTCATCACTCAACGCACTGGCGGCAGGCAGCAGTTGCTCCTGATAACGCGGGATAAACCCGGTATCCAATTGCGCTGCGGCAAAGGCGGGATGGCCGATGATGCGCCGTAAGAAGCCCAGGTTGGTCTTCAAGCCGCCGACCGCAAACTCGTCGAGCATGCTCAACAGGCGCAGGCGCGCCTGTTCGCGGTCCTCGCCCCAGGCAATCAGTTTTCCAAGCATCGGGTCGTAGAAGGGCGAGACGTCGTCCCCTTGCTCGACGCCACTGTCCACCCGCCGTCCCGGGCCAGGCGCCGATTCGCGGTACAGCGCCAGATGCCCGGTGGCCGGCAAAAAGTCATTGGCCGGGTCTTCGGCATACAGCCGCACTTCAATCGCGTGGCCGCGCAACGGCACCTGCTCCTGGGTCATGGGCAGCGGCTCGCCTTGCGCCACGCGAATCTGCCAGGCCACCAGGTCCAGGCCGGTGATGGCCTCGGTCACCGGGTGTTCTACCTGCAAGCGAGTGTTCATTTCCATAAAGAAAAACTCACCGCGCGCATCCAGCAGAAACTCCACGGTGCCGGCGCCCACATAGCCAATCGCCTGTGCGGCACGCACCGCTGCCTCGCCCATGGCCTGGCGCAGGGCAGGGCTGAGGCCGGGTGCCGGTGCTTCTTCGACGACCTTTTGATGGCGACGCTGGATCGAGCAGTCGCGCTCATTGAGGTACAGGCAATGGCCGTGCTGGTCGGCAAACACCTGGATCTCCACGTGACGGGGCTTGATCAGGTACTTTTCCACCAGCATCTGCGCATTGCCAAACGACGACAGCGCCTCGCGCTGGGCCGAGGCCAGGGCTTCGGCCAGTTGGCTTTCGTCCTCGACCACTTTCATGCCCTTGCCGCCGCCGCCCGCCGTGGCCTTGAGCAGCACCGGGTAGCCAATGCGCGCGGCGGCCTGGCGGAAGGTTTCCAGATCCTGGCCGGCACCGTGGTAACCCGGCACCAGCGGCACGCCAGCGGTTTCCATCAATGCCTTGGCCGCCGACTTGCTGCCCATGGCATCAATGGCCGAGGCGGGCGGGCCGAGGAAAATCAGCCCGGCCTCTTCAACCGCTCGGGCAAAGCGTGGGTTTTCGGAAAGAAAACCATAGCCTGGATGAATCGCCTGGGCGCCGCTGGCCTTGGCCGCGGCGATCAGTTTGTCGATCTGCAGGTAGCTGTCGGCGGCCTTGCTGCCACCCAGGTCCACCCGGATATCGGCTTCTCGGCTGTGGCGCGCATCGCGGTCTGTGGCGCTGTGCACGGCAACGGTGGTCATGCCCAGCGCCTTGGCCGTGCGCATGACCCGACAGGCGATTTCGCCCCGGTTGGCCACCAGTACGCAGGTAATCAACGGTGCACTCATGAACGTGGCTCCTGGGACTGCCAACTGGGCGCACGCTTTTGCAAAAATGCGCGCAAGCCTTCCTGGCCCTCGGCGCTGACGCGGATGCGCGAGATGGCGTTTTCGCAGTAACGGCGCAACGCCGGGGTCAGGGCGCCATTACCCACTTCGCGCAACAAATCCTTGCTGGCGCGCATGGCGGCCGGGCTGTTGAGCAGCAGGTTGGCGATCCATTGCTCGACGTGCTGATCCAGCGCATCCAGCGGGTAGCTTTGCGCCAATAGCCCGATGGCCTGGGCCTGCTGACCGTCGAAGCGTTCTGCGGTCAGGGCATAGCGGCGTGCCGCGCGCTCGCCAATCGCCTGCACCACAAACGGGCTGATGACCGCCGGCGCGAGGCCGATGCGTACTTCCGACAGGCAGAACTGCGCATCATCGGCGCCAATGGCCATGTCGCAGCAACTGATCAGGCCCAGGGCGCCGCCGTAGGCCGCGCCCTGGACCACCGCCAGTGTCGGGATCTTCAGCTTGGCCAGGTTGTACATCAACTCCGCCAATTCGCGGGCGTCGTCGAGGTTGGTGTGGTAATCCAGTTCGGCCGACTGTTGCATCCAGGCCAGGTCCGCGCCGGCGCTGAAATGCTTGCCGCGCCCGCGCACGACCAGAAAACGCAGCGCGGCATCGGCCTGGACCTGGTCCAGGGCAATGATCAGCTCGCGGATCATTTCGGCGTTGAACGCGTTGTTCTTCTCTTCCCGGCTCAACCACAGCGTGGCAAAGCCACGGGGGTCGTTGACCAGCTCAACAGTGTTGAAATCGCTCATGGGTGCAGCTCCAATTACATGCGGAACACGCCGAAGCGGCTCGGCTCGATGGGGGCATTCAGTGCGGCGGACAAGGCCAGGGCCAGCACGTCACGGGTCTGCAAGGGGTCGATGACGCCGTCATCCCACAGGCGGGCGCTGGAGTAGTAAGGGTGGCCCTGGGTTTCGTACTGGTCGAGGATCGGCTGCTTGATCTGCGCTTCGTCCTCGGCGCTGAACGCCTGGCCACTGCGCTCGGCCTGTTCGCGCTTGACCTGCACCAGCACGCCGGCGGCCTGTTCGGCGCCCATCACGCCAATGCGGGCGTTGGGCCACATCCACAAAAAGCGCGGGTCGTAGGCGCGCCCGCACATCCCATAGTTACCGGCACCAAAGCTGCCGCCGATGATCACTGTGAATTTCGGCACCTTGGCGCAGGCCACCGCCGTGACCAGCTTGGCGCCGTGCTTGGCGATGCCGCCGGCTTCGTATTTCTGCCCGACCATAAAGCCGGTGATGTTCTGCAAGAACAGCAGGGGAATCCCGCGCTGGCAGGCCAACTCGATAAAGTGCGCGCCTTTTTGCGCCGCTTCGGCGAAGAGGATCCCGTTGTTGGCGAGGATCGCGATGGGGTAGCCATGCAAATGGGCAAAGCCGCAGACCAGCGTCGTACCGAACAACGCCTTGAATTCATCGAAGACCGAGCCGTCCACCAGTCGCGCAATCACTTCACGTACATCGAACGGTTGCTTGGCGTCGGCCGGGATCACCCCATACAGCTCTTTGCTGGCATACAACGGCGCGACCGGCGTGCGCTGTTGCAACTGCCCCTGTTTGCGCCAGTTGAGGTTGGCGATGCTGCGACGGGCCAGGGCCAGGGCATGTTCATCGCTGTCGGCGTAATGGTCGGCCACCCCGGAGATCTTGCAGTGCACATCGGCACCGCCAAGGTCTTCGGCGCTGACCACTTCACCGGTGGCGGCCTTCACCAGTGGCGGCCCGGCGAGGAAGATGGTGGCCTGCTGGCGCACCATGATCGCTTCATCGGCCATCGCCGGCACATAAGCGCCACCCGCCGTGCAGGAGCCCATCACCACGGCAATCTGCGGAATGCCCTGGGCGCTCATATTGGCTTGGTTGAAAAAAATCCGCCCAAAGTGCTCGCGGTCGGGGAACACCTCGTCCTGGCGCGGCAGGTTGGCGCCGCCGGAGTCCACCAGGTAAATGCAGGGCAGGCGGTTCTGTTCGGCGATGGTCTGGGCGCGCAGGTGTTTTTTCACGGTCAGCGGGTAGTAGGAACCGCCTTTTACCGTGGCATCGTTGGCGACGATCATGCATTCGACGCCTTCGACCCGGCCGATCCCGGCGATCACGCCCGCGGCCGGTACCTCTTCACCGTAAACCTGATACGCCGCCAGTTGGCTGAGTTCGAGGAACGCCGAGCCCGGGTCGAGCAGGCGGTTGATACGCTCGCGCGGCAGCAGCTTGCCACGGGAGGTATGACGCTCCTGGGCCTTGCTGCCGCCGCCTTGCTGGACCTGGGCGAGCAGGGTGTGCAAGGCATCGACCTGTTTGAGCATCGCCGCGCTGTTGCTGGCGAATTCCGCCGAACGCGGGTTGAGTTGGGTGTGCAGGGTGGCCATGGTGCACTCCCTCAGCGGGTTTCGTTAAACAGTTCGCGACCAATCAACATGCGTCGGATCTCACTGGTGCCCGCGCCAATTTCATACAGCTTGGCATCACGTAACAGACGGCCTGCGGGGAATTCATTGATGTAGCCATTGCCGCCGAGAATCTGGATCGCATCGAGGGCCATCTGTGTTGCGCGTTCGGCGCTGTACAGAATCACCCCGGCGGCGTCCTTGCGCGTGGTCTCGCCGCGCTCGCAGGCCTGGGCCACCGCATAGAGGTAGGCACGACTGGCGTTGAGCTGGGTGTACATGTCGGCAACTTTGCCCTGGATCAGCTGGAATTCGCCGATGCTCTGCCCGAACTGCTTACGGTCGTGGATGTAGGGGACGATCAGGTCCATGCAGGCCTGCATGATCCCGGTAGGGCCGCCGGAGAGCACCACACGCTCGTAGTCCAGGCCGCTCATCAGCACTTTGACCCCGCCATTGAGCACGCCGAGGATGTTTTCTTCGGGCACTTCGACGTCATCGAAAAACAGCTCGCAGGTGTTGGAGCCGCGCATGCCCAGCTTGTCGAACTTGTTGCTGCGGCTGAAACCCTTGGCGTCGCGCTCGACAATAAACGCGGTAATACCATGGGCGCCTTTTTCCAGGTCGGTCTTGGCGTAGATCACATAGGTGTGGGCATCGGGACCGTTGGTGATCCAGGTCTTGCTGCCGTTGAGCACATACACGCTGCCGCGTTTGTCGGCGCGCAGCTTCATCGACACCACATCGGAGCCCGCATTCGGCTCGCTCATGGCCAGGGCGCCAATGTGTTCGCCGCTGATCAGCTTGGGCAGGTACTTGAGTTTCTGTTCATGAGTGCCGTTGCGGTTGATCTGGTTGACGCACAGGTTGGAGTGCGCCCCGTAGGACAACGCCACCGAGGCCGAGCCGCGGCTGATTTCTTCCATGGCCACCACGTGGGCCAGGTAACCCAGACCGGCACCGCCGTATTCTTCCGGCACGGTGATGCCCAGCAGGCCCATGTCACCGAACTTGCGCCACATATCCACGGGGAACAGGTTGTCGATATCAATCTGCGCTGCCCGTGGCGCCAGCTCCTTGGCCACGAAGGCCTGCACCTGGTCGCGCAGCATGTCGATGGTTTCACCGAGGGCGAAATTCAGGGTCGGGTAACTCATGGAGGGGCACCTATAAACATTATTGTTGTGGGGCTGGCGACGCCATTGGGCGATCACCTTTACGTTAACGTAAACTTGCGTTGCATGACTGTCAATCGTAGCTTACGTTAACGTCAAGCTCGCGCCTGACCGGCGCACCGTCCACCTACAAAAAAGACAATAGGGGTCGTCATGGATCAACCGAATCAGAGCTACAGCCGTGGCCCACAGGACAAGGCCTTGCTGGCCATGACCATCGGCCAGGCATTTGACCGCACGGTGGCGCAGTACCCGGAGGGCGAGGCCCTGGTGGTGCGCCATCAGCAGCTGCGCTACACCTGGCGGCAGCTGGCCGGAGCCGTGGACCTGCATGCACGCGGGCTGCTGGCGCTGGGGTTGCAGGCCGGGGATCGCCTCGGCATCTGGGCGCCGAACTGTGCCGAGTGGTGCATCAGCCAGGTGGCCAGCGCCAAGCTCGGGGTGATTCTGGTCAACGTCAACCCGGCCTACCGCAGCAGCGAGCTGGAATACGTGCTCAAGCAGTCGGGTTGCCAGTGGTTGATCTGTGCCGGTTCGTTCAAGTCCTCCGACTACCACGGCATGCTGCAGGCGCTGGTGCCGGAACTGGCGGAGCAGGGCATTGGCCAGTTGCACTGTGATCTATTGCCGGAACTGCGCGGGGTGATCAGCCTGGATGCGCGACCGCCCTCGGGGTTCATGCCCTGGTCGCAATTGTCGGCCCTGGGGACGGGGACACCCCCGGAACAATTGCAGCACCGCGAAGCCAGCCTGCACTTCGATCAAGCCGTCAATATCCAGTACACCTCCGGCACCACGGGCTTCCCCAAGGGCGCCACCCTCAGTCACCACAACATCCTCAATAACGGTTACATGGTTGGCGAAAGCCTGGGCCTGACCGCGCAGGATCGCCTGGTGATCCCGGTGCCGCTCTATCATTGCTTTGGCATGGTCATGGGTAACCTGGGCTGCATCACCCATGGCACCACGATGATCTATCCCAATGACGGCTTCGACCCACTGCTGACCCTGACCGCCGTGGCCGAAGAGCGCGCCACCGGCCTGTACGGCGTACCCACGATGTTTATTGCGGTGCTCGATCATCCGCAACGCAGCACGTTCGATCTGTCGAGTCTGCGCACCGGGATCATGGCCGGCTCCACCTGCCCGATAGAGGTGATGCGCCGGGTCATCAGCGACTTGCATATGAGCGAGGTGCAGATTGCCTACGGCATGACCGAGACCAGTCCCGTTTCCCTGCAGACCGGCGCGGATGACGATCTGGAGCGGCGCGTGACCACGGTCGGGCGGACCCAGCCGCAACTGGAAAGCAAAATCATCGACGAGGCCGGTAACACCGTGCCGCGTGGGCAGATTGGCGAGTTGTGCACCCGAGGCTACAGCGTGATGCTCGGCTACTGGAACAACCCCGAAGGCACCCGCGAAGCCATCGACGACGCCGGCTGGATGCACACCGGCGACCTGGCGACCATGGATGAGCAGGGTTATGTGTGCATCGCCGGGCGCAACAAGGACATGATCATTCGCGGTGGCGAGAACGTGTACCCACGGGAGTTGGAGGAGTTCTTCTTCACCCACCCGGCGGTGGCGGATGTACAGATCATCGGCATTCCCGATGAGCGTTATGGCGAAGAGATCGTGGCCTGGATCAAGTTTCACCCCGGGCACGTGGCCAACGAGCTGGAACTGCAAACCTGGTGCAAGGGGCGCATTGCACACTTCAAGACGCCGAAGCATTTCCGCTTTGTCGAAGAATTTCCGATGACCGTGACGGGGAAGATTCAGAAGTTTCGCATGCGTGAGATCACCATCGAGCAACTGCGTAGCGAAGACTGAGATCTGGCGCCGATCAAAAATGTGGGAGCGGGCTTGCCCGCGATGGCGGAGTGTCAGTCAACTATTCATCAGCTGACCCACCGCTATCGCGGGCAAGCCCGCTCCCACATTTGCCTTTGCATGTACCGCGCAATGGTTTTCACCCAGACAGCACAAAGGGGAGCCGAAGCTCCCCTTTAATTTGTTGTTACGTGCTCTTTTTTTATTATTGAGGGGCGGTCTATTGTTGTTTTTGGCAACCGTGGCCCTTTACCGCTGTTTTTGGCGACCCCCATCCGGGGTCAAGAGCAAACGTATTTTTTTGAGCGCTGATCTGCTTCTTCGCACGCGATCCAACCAGTGGGTAGCTACCTTGAGGTAGTTTTATTGTTCTCTGCCCGGTTGCGAGTGGCGGCTTGCGCCGTACCCTGCGAAGCACATCTTCTCCAAAAAAATCTGTTAGCTGCGTCTCTGCCGTGTTGTTTTTGTTATGTCAGAGTCGTTACGTCTTATTTTTATTAGGTTTGGTGCTTTTTATTCTTGTTATGCCATAGAGATAGCAGAAGCCGTGCCAACTTTTAAAAGCCCTTTAAAATCAATGGTTTGATTTTTTAGTAGGAAATTTACTTCAGAGAATGCGACAAAATATGTTCCCGTGTTACCCGATGTGTAGCCGCGAGGTAACACATCGGAGCAGGCGCGCTACTCAACGGGCACTACGGGCCTTGGCCACGCGTGAGCCGGTGGGGCGGCCCAGGACCGTACAGATCTGCTGGCCCGCCACAATCAACTTGTCCATGTCGATACCGGTTTCGATGCCCAGGCCGTCGAGCAGGTACAGCACGTCCTCGGTGGCCACGTTACCGCTGGCGCCCTTGGCATAGGGGCAGCCGCCAAGGCCTGCGATAGAGCTGTCGAACACCTGGATACCCTCCAGCAGGCTGGCGTAGACATTGGCGATGGCCTGGCCGTAGGTGTCATGGAAGTGTCCGGCGAGCTTTGCCCGTGGCACGTCCTTGCCCACTACCTCGAACATGCGCCGCGTAGCGCCTGCGGTGCCGGTGCCGATGGTGTCGCCCAGGGACACTTCATAGCAGCCCATGGAATACAGCTCGCGGGCCACCGCAGCGACTTGCTCCGGGGCAACCTGACCTTCATACGGGCAACCCAAGACACAGGACACATAGCCGCGCACACTCACGCCGTGCTGTTGTGCCGCCGCCATGATGGGCGCAAAGCGCTCCAGGCTCTCGCTGATGGAGCAGTTGATATTGCGCTGGGAAAACGCCTCGGACGCCGCTGCAAATACTGCGACCTCCTTGACCCCGGCCGCCAGCGCGTCCTCGAAGCCCCGCAGGTTAGGCGCCAACGCGCCATAGATCACGCCCGGCTTGCGCTGGATCTGCGCAAACACTTCGGCCGAGCCGGCCATCTGCGGTACCCACTTGGGCGAGACAAAACTGCCGACTTCGATATAGCCCAGGCCCGCCGCGCTGAGGGCGTCGACCAGTTGCACCTTGTCGGCCACGCTGATGGGCTGGGCTTCGTTTTGCAGACCGTCGCGCGGGCCGACTTCGATCAGGCGCACCTGAGAGGGGAGAGACATGGGATCTACCTTTTTATTGGGGTTGGCCGACCTGGCTCTGGATCGTCTGTTCCAGGGCCTGGGTGCAACGTTCTTCGGCGGTGTCCAGTTCCAGTTTCATCTGCTCGATGTCCAGCAACTGCTGTTCCAACTGCTCACGGCGTTCGCTGATTTTTGCCAGCATGCTGTGCAATTGCTTTTGATTGCCGCTGCTGGGGTCGTAGAGTTCGATCAGTTCGCGGCATTCGGCCAGGGAAAAACCGATGCGCTTGCCCCGCAGGATCAGCTTCAGGCTGACTTTGTCCCGGGGCGAATAGATACGCTCCTGGCCGCGGCGCTCGGGGCGCAGCAGGCCCTGTTCTTCATAGAAACGAATGGCCCGGGTGGTGATGTCCAACTCGCGGGCCAGGTCGGAGATGCTGTAGGTCGTGCTCATGGTGGCGCTCAAGGAGGGTCTTGGCGCTACGCTAATGGCTGCTTGACGTAAACGTCAAGCAAATCACCGCCTACGCGTTATCCAACTTCTTCTCACGCGCCGTAACCTGCTGGCACAACTCGATCATCTGCTCGCGCATCCAGCGGTTGGCGGGGTCCTGGTCGGTGCTTTCATGCCAGTACAGGTGGGTTTCCACCGGCGGCACATCATTGACCGGCAGGTTGAACGAGTGCAGCTCGTTACGCCGTGCAAAGCGCTCGGGCACGGTCATTACCATATCGGTCTGCTGCAACACCTGGGAAGCCATCAGGTAATGCTGGGAGCGCAGGGCGATCTTGCGCTGGATCCCCATTTTGCCGAGGGCCAGGTCGACGTGGCCCAGGCCATTGCGCCGGCTGGAAATATGGATATGGGTCAGCGACAGGTAGTCATCGAGGCTGAACTTTTCCTTGCCCGCCATCGGGTGGCCCTTGCGCATGGCACACACGTAGCGGTCTTCCATCAGCTTGACGTGGCGCACTTGCGGGTCGGTGTTGAGCGGCGCGTCCACTGCGAAATCCAGGCGTCCGGCGGCCAGTTCCTTGGTGGTTTCCCGACGTTTGGACAGGAAACTCTCAATGATCACCGTGGGCGCCAGGCGGCGCAGGCGCTGGAACAGTGGCGGCAGGATCACCGCTTCAGTGAGGTCGGTCATGCTGATGCGGTAGGTCTTGGCCGCTTGCAACGGGTTGAAGATCCGGCTCTCTTGCACCGACACCCGCAGCAACGACAGGGCATTGCGCACCGGGCCAATGATGTTCTGGGCCATGGGGGTCGGCACCATGCCCTGGGCGGTCCGCACGAAGAGCGGGTCGTTGAAGGTCTCGCGCAGGCGTGCCAGGGCGTTGGATACGGCCGGCTGGGTGATGCCCACGATCTGTCCGGCACGGGTCAGGTTGGCTTCGGTGTAGATCGCGTCAAAGACGATGAAAAGATTGAGGTCGACCTTGCTCAGATTCATTTCGTTGCGCTCTTCTTGTTAGGTTTTCATACGCCGATCATATATCGGTGATGAATGTTAATACACGCCGAGAATAGGCTAGGTAAATTATCAGCGCTGTTCTAGCATCGTTTGCATGACCTAAACAACCTCTCCAAGAAGGGAGCTGCTCATGGATTTTGCCTATTCGCCCAAGGTTCAGGAACTGCGTGAACGCGTCACCGCGTTTATGGATGCTTACGTTTACCCTGCCGAGCCAGTGTTTGAACGCCAGGTCAGCGAAGGTGACCGCTGGCAGCCCACTGCGATTATGGAAGAGCTCAAGGCCAAGGCTAAGGCCGAAGGCCTGTGGAACCTGTTCCTGCCGGAATCCGAACTGGGCGCTGGCCTGACCAACCTGGAATACGCGCCGCTCGCCGAAATCATGGGCCGCTCCCTGCTGGGGCCGGAGCCGTTCAATTGCTCGGCGCCCGACACCGGCAATATGGAAGTGCTGGTGCGCTACGCCAACGAAGGGCAGAAACAACGCTGGCTGGAGCCCCTGCTGCGTGGCGAGATCCGCTCGGCGTTCGCCATGACCGAACCCGATGTGGCGTCTTCCGACGCCACCAACATGGCCGCCCGCGCCGAGCGCCAGGGTGACGAGTGGGTGATCAACGGTAAGAAGTGGTGGACCTCCGGCGCGTGCGACCCGCGCTGCAAGATCCTGATCTTCATGGGCCTGAGCAACCCGGATGCGCCGCGCCACCAGCAGCACTCGATGATCCTGGTACCGGTGGATGCGCCCGGGGTGAAAATCGTCCGGCCGCTGCCGGTGTTCGGCTACGACGACGCGCCCCATGGGCATGCCGAAGTCCTGTTTGACAACGTGCGTGTGCCGTACGAAAACGTCCTGCTGGGTGAAGGCCGCGGCTTTGAAATTGCCCAGGGGCGCCTTGGCCCGGGCCGTATCCATCACTGCATGCGCTCGATTGGCATGGCTGAACGGGCCCTGGAGTTGATGTGCAAGCGTTCGGTCAGCCGCACCGCCTTTGGCAAACCGCTGGCGCGCCTGGGTGGCAATATCGACAAAATCGCCGACTCGCGGATGGAAATCGACATGGCACGCCTGCTGACGTTAAAGGCCGCCTACATGATGGATACGGTCGGCAACAAAGTGGCGAAAAGTGAAATCGCCCAGATCAAGGTCGTGGCGCCGAATGTGGCTCTGAAGGTGATTGACCGGGCGATCCAGATCCATGGCGGTGCCGGGGTCTCCAATGACTTCCCGTTGGCCTACATGTACGCCATGCAACGCACCTTGCGCCTGGCCGACGGCCCGGATGAAGTGCACCGGGCGGCGATTGGCAAGTTCGAGATTGGCAAATATGTGCCTAAAGAACTGATGCGCAGCGGCCAGTAGGACCGAGTCGCCGGTATCGCGGGCAAGCCCGCCCCCACATTGTGATCGCACGCGGTCAGTGTGGGAGCGGGTTTGCCCGCGATTGCGGTGGGCCAATCCACACCCATCTTCAGGTTTCAATAAACCCATACCTCCACCCGGCGATTCTTGATTCGCCCCTCATCCACGGTATTCGCCGCTACCGGCATCTCGGCGCCGAAGCCGCGAATATCGCGCAACACCACACCACTTTTGACCAGCTCCCGGCGTACCGCCATTGCCCGCAGCTTGGACAGCAGGTCGGCGCGCTGCGGATCATCCTTGGCGTCACCAAACCCCACCAGCGTGACGCGCTTGTCCCGTTTATCGTGGCTATCTATATAAGCCACCACGCGGGCGAGGTCCTGGCGCGCCTTGTTGTCCAGGCTGGCGCTGCCTTCTTCGAAGCGAAAATTCACCGTCAGGCGTTGCGCCTCGCGGGCAATGGCCTGGTAGTCGGCTGGCATCGGCGCCCGAGTCTGCACGGTGATGGCCTGGACCTGCTGGGCGATAAAGCCATTGGCCGCCACGATGGCCTGGCCTTGGGCGCTCTGGGTAAAGTCCACCAGAGCCTCGGCCCAGGGATTGCTGTTGTTGGGCGGCAGATAGAAAAACAAGCGGCGCGACAGCGGGTAGTCTTCGGTGGCGATCAGGCTGCTCTGCGGTAACATGGCTTGGGAGTCGCCATCGCTGATGGCCACCGCCTTGGCCTGACGCACATAGGGCAGGCCGATAAAACCTATCCCCTGAGGGTCCTGGCTGACTGCATCGGACAATTGTTCGCTCGACTCAAAGCGCTGAGCCTTGCTGTCGAGGGTTTTACCGCGACGGCTGAGCACCAGCTCCTTGAAGGTGTCGTAGGTGCCGGATTGATCATCGCGAGCATACAGGCGGATCTTCCCGCCGCTGCCGCCCAAGGCCTCCCAGGTGCTGATCTCGCCGCTGAAAATCCTCGCCAGTTGTTCGGTAGTCAACACCTGCAGCGGGTTGCGTGGGTGCAGGATGATTGCCAGGCCATCAATCGCGATCACCTGCTCGGCACCGGGGCTTTTCAGGTCACCCAGGGGCTCGAGGTCCACCAGTTCGCGGTCCTTGATCGGGCGTGACGCGGCCGCCAGGTCGGCCGCGGCCTGTTTCAGCGCGGCAAAGCCGGTGCTGGAACCATGGGCGGCGATCTCGACCAGTACCCGCTTGCCTTGGGGGCTGGTGCCGACGAGGCGCTCTTCGTTGGGGCGGGCGGGTGTTTCGCTGTGTACAGCCTTGAGACCCTGTTGCTCCAGCAAACCCCTGACCAGCGCCGGGCCCAACGCCGCGCCAATGGTGTTGGAGCCCTGGATGCGCAAGGCCGGGCCGTGTTCGGGAAAGGGCAGGGGCGTTGCAGAAACTGTAAGAGGAAAAACGCTGCAAAGTGTCAGCAGGTACAGAACGCGCAGCATCATGCCGGCACCTTCTCAAGCCAAAGGACGTGCGGGCAGATTAAGTCAGTAAGGTTGCCAAAATATGACTGACACCCAGCCGGTCCAAATGTGCGAGCAGGCTTACCTGCGAAGGCGGTGTGTCAGTCAACATATCTATCGACTGCCCCAGCGCCATCGCAGGCAAGCCAGCTCCTACATTTTATGGTGTGGTCGCAAAGATCAGCTCAGTTCCAGCCAGATCGGCGCATGGTCCGAGGGTTTTTCCAGGCCGCGCAACTCATAGTCCACACCCGCATCCTTGACTCGTGGCAACAGGCCGTTGGAGGCCATGATCAGGTCGATCCGCAGGCCACGCTTGGGTTCGTCTTCAAAGCCGCGGCTGCGGTAATCGAACCAGCTGAAGCGATCCGCCACGTCCGGGTTGAGGTGACGGAAGCTGTCGGTCAGGCCCCAGTTCTTCAGGCGCGCCATCCACTCGCGTTCTTCCGGCAGGAAGCTGCATTTGCCGGTCTTCAGCCAGCGCTTGGCATTGTCGGCACCGATGCCGATGTCGCAATCCTCGGGGGAAATATTCACGTCGCCCATCACCACCAATGCCTGGTCATTGCTGAACTGGCTCTCCAGCAGGTGTTGCAGATCTTCGTAAAAGCGCTGCTTGGCCGGGAACTTGGTCGGGTGGTCGCGGCTTTCGCCCTGTGGGAAATAGCCATTCATGATGGTGATCGGGTTGCCGTGTTCATCGGCGAAGGTGCCCCAGATAAAGCGGCGCTGGGCATCCTCTTCGTCGCTGGCAAAACCCTTGTGCAGGGCCAGCGGTTCCTGGCGCGAGAGCAGGGCGACGCCGTAGTGGCCTTTCTGCCCGTGGTAGTACACGTGATAGCCCAGGGCCTGGACTTCGGCCAGCGGGAACTGCTCGTCGTGGACTTTGGTTTCCTGCAGGCCGATCACGTCGGGTTGATGTTTGTCGATCAGGGCCGCCAACTGATGAGGCCGGGCGCGCAGCCCGTTGATATTAAAAGAGACGATTTTCATGGTCGGCAGTCCAGTCTGGCAAAAGGGCGATGCTAGCCGACAAGTCGGACGGGGGCCAGCGTGGCGGTAGGACTGATGCGCTGCTAATGTCTCTCAGGGAGCCAATGGCAGGGAACGACTCCGTTGCCCCGGGCTCGTAACAATAAGAGCGCGACCTTTTTGAGTGGCGCCCAGGGGAGATACGACTGATGCCCGACACCTCGACCGCCGTTGCCCAGGTGCACCTGCTCGATAGCGGCTATTCCCGCGAAGCGCGCTCGTTGCTGTACCACGCCTATCGGCATGAGCCGACCTTTGCCTATCTGTTCGAAGCTGAACGCTCAGGGTACGAGCAGCGGGTCCGCGCGACGGTGCGCGAGCTGGTCAAGCAACACTTTCTCCAGGAACTGCCGGCCATCGGCCTGTTGGTCAATGACCGCCTGATCGGCATCGCCCTGATTGCCCCGCCGCAACGGCGCCTGGGCATCACGGAAAGCTGGGCCTGGCAATTGCGCATGTGGCTGAGCACCGGTTTCAGGTGCACCCGGCGCTACCTCGAATACCATCAGGCGGTGCTGGCGTGCTTGCCATCGGAGTCGGTGCATGTGCTGCCGCTGCTGGGGGTCCACCCGCAATTCCAGGGCAAGCATTACGGCGAGCAACTGTTGGAAGCCGTGCATAACTGGTGCGCCGAAGACCCGCATTCACAAGGGGTGGTGCTGGACACCGGCAATCCGCTGTACCTGGAGTTCTACAAACGCCAGGGCTATGCCGAAGTGGCAGAGGTGGCTGTAGGACCCATTCTGGAGCATGTGTTTTTTCACCCGAATCCCCAGGTGTTACAACCTGCAACGCCTTAACCCAGAATTATTCAGACAATTCCAGGTTCTAAGGTGCTCCTCAGCTCGTGTAGCATCCGCGCCTATGAAGTTTCCAAATAAAATTACCAGCGGCTTGATTCTGCTGTTCACAAGCTGCGGCGCCTTGGCACAAAGCGAACTGGACGTGCGGGTCAAGCCTTCAAACGATGCGCTGAAGGCCAATATCGAAGGCTATATCGGCGGGGTTGGCGAGCGTGACGAAGAGGCCTTGCAGCGCTTCAGTCGCGGCGCCGAGGAGCAGGCGCGCAAGGCCGCCCAGGCACTGGGCTTTTATCAGCCGCAGATTGCCAGTGAGGTAAAGCCCGGCAAGAATCCGCGCCTGATCCTCAGCATCGACCCCGGCGAACCGGTGCATTTACGCAATGTCACGATTCGCGTCGACGGCCCGGCGGCCGAGCTCAAATCCTTCCGTGTGCCCGACAGCAAAGACCTCAAGTCCGGCGCCGTACTCAACCATGGCCATTACGAAGACGCCAAGCGCCTCATCCAGAACCAGGCCTCGCGCTTCGGCTATTTCAGTGGCCGCTTCACTCGTCAGACACTGTCCGTCGACCCCCAGGCGGGCGTGGCCGATATCGAACTGGTCTACGACAGCGGCCCGCGCTACACCCTCGGCAAGGTCAACTTTGCCGGCGATACCCCCTTTGATGAAGAGCTGTTGCAACGCATGGTGCCGTTCAAGAGTGGCGCGCCCTACGATTCCGAACTGATCGCTGAACTGAACCAGGCCCTGCAATCGAGCGGCTATTTCGAGGGCGTGCGCGTGGATGCCGCCCCGGCAGCGGCGGCCAATGATGTGATCCCGGTGGCGGTCCAACTGGAAACCCGTAAACCGCGGACCATGGGCCTGGGCCTGGGTTTTTCCACTGACGTCGGCCCGCGTGGCAAGGCCAACTGGACACGGCACTGGGTCAACCCCCAGGGGCACAGCTATGGCTGGGAGGCCGAGTTGTCGGCGCCCCGGCAGAACGTCGGCCTGTGGTACGACATTCCCCTTGATCCGCCGCTCACCGACAAGCTGCGTTTTGCCGGCGGCTATCAGAATGAAGAGCTGGCCAATACCGACACCCTCAGCAAGCTGCTCACCCTCGGCCCGGAATGGCACAGCAAATTGCCCAGCGGCTGGACACGGGTGATCTCGCTCAAATGGCAGCGCGAAGAATATCGCCTGGGGGACGACTCCGGCTTGAGCAATTTGCTGATGCCCGGTATCAGCTATTCCTACCTGCGCAGCGATAACCGCATCGACCCGCATAATGGCTATCGCCTGCAGTTCGATACCAAAGTGGCCAAGGAAGGGCTGGGCTCTGACACCAACCTGCTGTACGGCACTGCGATGATCAAGGGCTTGACCACCGTGTGGGACAAGCACCGTTTCCTCGGCCGCGCGCAGTTTGGCGGCAGCGCCACCAACGGCTACAAGTCGGTGCCGCCGTCCCTGCGCTTTTTTGCCGGTGGCGACCAAAGTGTGCGTGGCTACGAGTACCAGACCCTGTCCCCGGAAAACAACAAGGGCGACCGTATCGGTGGCCGCTACATGGTGGCCTTGAGCGCCGAGTATCAATATTCCATCGCCGAAAAGTGGCGGATCGCGACCTTTGTCGATCAGGGCAACTCCTTTAACACCCTTGAGTTGCCAAGCCTGAAAACCGGGGTCGGCGTCGGCGTGCGCTGGGTGTCTCCGGTCGGCCCGATTCGTCTTGACCTGGCCCATGCCCTGGAAGATCCGGGCGGCATTCGTTTGCACTTTTCCATGGGGCCTGAGCTGTGAAGCGTGGTTTGAAAATAGCGGGTCTGAGTGTGGCAGCGGTCGTTGCCTTGGTGCCGCTGGCGGTGTGGAGCGTACTGGGTACGCAAGTCGGCAGTCGCTGGGCCCTCGGTCAAGTCCCGGGGTTGAGCGTGGAAAACTTCCAGGGCCGTTTGGGTGGGCAATGGAGCGCCGACCAGGTGCTGTGGCAACAAGACAGCAGCCGCGTAGAGCTCAATGCCCCCAAATTCGACTGGTCGCCGGCGTGCCTGCTGCGCATGACCCTGTGCATCCGGCAACTGGACGTGGAGCAGGTCAGCCTGCAATTGCCACCCAGCACCGAAGACAGCAGCGGCCCGATTACCCTGCCGGACTTGAACCTGCCCGTGGCGATCGAACTGGGCGACGTGCGCGTCGGCAGCCTGCTGTTCAACGGCAGCGAAGAACTCAAGGGCCTGCAACTGGCCGCGCACTGGACCGCCGAGGGCATGCAGATCGACGCGGTACATCTGCAACGCGACGACCTGGTGCTGGATCTCAGCGGTGTACTGCACCCCGCGGGCGATTGGCCGTTGACCGCGACTGGCAACCTGAGCCTGCCCTATGCCCCGGGCGGCGCGCCGTGGACGGTGGCGCTGAACGTGACCGGTGATCTGCTCAAGACCCTCAAGCTCGACGCCGACAGCACGGGCTACCTGCCGGCCAAACTTAGCGGCGAGCTGCAACCCCTGGTCGAGAACCTGCCAGCACAGTTGCGAATCACCGCCGATGGCTTCAAACCTGCCGCCGACTTGCCGGACACCTTGCAGCTCAACCAACTGGACCTGACTGCCAAGGGCGACCTGGGCAAGGGCTATCAGTTGCTGGGCAAGGCTGTATTACCCGCAGAAAAGGGCCCGGTTGACCTGTTGCTGCAAGGCCGGGTCGATGCCAAGGGCGCGCAGCTCGCCTGCCTGGACCTGAATGCCGGGGACAAGCAAAGCCTCAAGCTCAGCGCCCAACTGGATTGGCAGCAGGGCTTCAGCGCAGACGCAAAAATCGACTGGCTGGACTTCCCCTGGCATCGCCTGTATCCGCTGATTGACGAGCCGCAAGTGGTGCTACGCACCTTCAACGGTGAAGTGTCCTACAAGGACGGCAACTACCTGGGCAATCTCAAGGCCGACCTCGATGGCCCGGCCGGCAAATTCAGCCTGATCACGCCGTTCAGTGGCGACCTCAAGCAAGTGTTCCTGCCCGAGCTGAAATTGACCGCTGGCCAGGGCAAGGCCGAAGGGCACTTGAACCTGCAATTTGCCGAGGGCATCGCCTGGGATACGGCGCTGGACCTGTCGGCGTTGAACCCGGCGTACTGGGTCGCAGAATTGCCCGGTACCCTGGCCGGGCCGCTGCGCAGCAAGGGCGAGTTCAAGAACGAACAACTCAAGCTCAACGCCGACCTTGACCTCAAGGGCCGCTTGCGCGGCCAAACGGCGGTGCTGGCCGCCAAGGCCGAAGGCGCGGGCGAGCAGTGGACCCTGGCCAACCTGGATATCCGCCTGGGTGACAACCGCATCAATGGCAGCGGCAGCCTGCAACAGCGCCTGGCCGGGCAGATCGACATCAAGCTCGCACGCCTGGCCCAGCTGTGGCCGCAGTTGCGTGGGCAGGTCAATGGTCGACTCGATGTGGCCGGTACTCTAAAGGCGCCCCAGGGCAAGCTCGACCTCAAGGGCCAGCAACTGGTGTTTGAAGATAACCGCCTGCAAGCCCTCACCCTGGACGCCACGCTTGATAACGCACAACGGGCGAAGATCGACCTCAAGGGCACCGGCATCCAGGCCGGGGATACCCAGCTCGGTACCTTGACCGCCAGCGCCCAGGGCGACATCAAAAACCAGAAAGTCCAACTGGACCTCATGGGCCCCCTGGTCAAACTGGCCCTGGCCCTGGACGGCACGCTCGACAAGGGTAACTGGCGCGGGCGCCTGGCCAGTGGCGAGGTGCAGGCCGGGGGCCAGGACTGGAAGCTGCAGGCCCCGGCGAAAATCGAGCGCATGGCCGATGGCAAGCTGACCTTCGCTGCCCATTGCTGGGTCTCCGGGCCCGCCAGCCTGTGTGGCGAAGACCAGCGACTGATGCCCGATCCCAAGCTGCGTTATCACCTCAAGCAGTTCCCCATCGACAGCCTGGCGCAGTGGCTGCCCAAGGATTTCGCCTGGCAAGGCAAACTCAACGCCGATATCCAGCTCGACCTGCCGGCCAGCGGCCCTAAAGGCCTGATCGCGGTGGATGCCAGTGGCGGCACGTTGCGGGTCAAGGACAAGGACCAGTGGCTGGACTTCCCCTACGACACCCTCAAACTGGACACCACGCTCAACCCCACGCGCATTGATACCCAGCTGAATTTCCGCGGTGGCAAGCTCGGCGAGTTGCTGCTGCAGGCGCAGATCAACCCGCTGGCGAAAAACAAGCCGATCTCCGGCAACTTCAGCCTTACCGGCCTGGACCTGGCGGTAGCGCGGCCGTTTGTGCCGATGGTGGAAAAACTCAATGGCAAGCTCAATGGCAGCGGGCGCATCTCCGGCGGCTTGTTGGCGCCGCAGGTCAACGGCAACGTCAACCTGATCGCCGGCGAGATTTCCGGGCCCGAACTGCCCATCAGCCTTGAAGGCCTGAACGTGCAGGCCCTGATCGCCGGCGAAAGCGTGCAGCTCAACGGCGGCTGGCGCAGTGGCAAGGCCGGGCAGGGCAGCCTCAAGGGGCAGATCGACTGGGGCCGGGCCCTGGCCGTTGACCTCAGCCTGCAAGGCTCGCAATTGCCGGTCACGGTCGAGCCCTACGCCGAACTGGAAGTGGCGCCTGACTTGAAGATCACGCTCAAGGACGACAAGTTGGCGATTGCCGGCAATGTGCACATCCCGCGCGGTGATATCACTGTGCGCGAACTGCCGCCATCGACGGTCAAGGTCTCGGATGACACGGTGATCGTCGGCAGCCAGACCGAAGAGGGCAAGCCGCCGATGGCCATCGCCATGGACATCAACGTGGTCGTGGGCGAGGACCAGCTCAACTTTGCCGGTTTCGGCCTGACCGCCAAGGTCCAGGGCCAGGTGCATATCGGCGATAACCTGGACACCCGTGGCGAGCTGTGGCTCAACGACGGGCGCTACCGCGCCTATGGCCAGAGGCTGGATGTGCGGCGTGCGCGCCTGCTGTTCGCCGGGCCGCTGGACCAGCCATACCTGGATATCGAAGCCATCCGCAAGACCAACGACGTGATCGCCGGTATCCGCCTGAGTGGCAGTGCCGAGCAGCCGACCACGCAGATCTTCTCGGAGCCGGCCATGAGCCAGGAGCAGGCGCTGTCCTACCTGGTGCTGGGCCGTCCGTTGAGCACCACCGGCGAAGACAACAATATGCTGGCGCAAGCGGCACTGGGCCTGGGCTTGATGGGCAGTGCCGGCGTGACCTCGGACATTGCCAAGAACCTGGGGATCCAGGACTTTGAGCTGGACACCCAGGGCAGCGGCACCAACACGGCAGTGGTGGCCAGCGGCAAGATCACCGAGAAACTCAGCCTGCGTTACGGGGTCGGGGTGTTCGAGCCGGCCAGCACCATTGCCTTGCGTTACCTGTTGAGCAAGAGGGTGTACCTGGAAGTGGCCAGCGGCGTGGCCAGTTCATTGGATATCTTCTACAAGCGGGATTTCTGACGGTTAAAGGCACATCAAATGGTGGGAGCTGGCTTGCCAGCTCCCACCATTTTTTTGGGGTGCATTCAGCGCCTGATTACCAAGCAACCTAACTATTTATTTGACATTCGCTGCCTAGGCAGTAATATTTCGTCACACATTCACTGCCTAGGCAGTAATAAGGTGACTCCCGATGGAACACTTCACCCCGGAAAACTTCCATAACTGCCATCTCGGGCTGTTGCTGGGGCGCGCCGCGATTCTCAAGGACCGCATCATCGACACCCATATGGAACCCCACGGCATCACTGCCGCGCAGTTCAAGGTGTTGATCATCATGGCCCAGTTCGGCGTCGATACCCCGGCGGAGCTGTGCCGCAACCTGTCCCTGGACAGTGGCTCGATGACTCGCATGCTCGACCGCCTGGAGCAAAAAGACCTGCTGGCGCGCAAGCGCTCCGAGCAGGACCGGCGCCAGGTGCAACTGGTGCTGACTGCAGAAGGCCAGCGCCTGGCGGACATGCTGCCGCAGATCGGCGCCCAGGCCCTGAACCAGTTGGCTGGCGCACTCGAACCGGGGGAGTTGCAGACCCTGGAGCACATCCTGAAGAAAATCCTGATCGCTGCGGGTGATCCCATCACGTTGCAGCGGGTCGGGACTCAATGAACACGCCAGTCACGCGCGCTGAATAACGCAAGGTACTTGTCATGGCTACTGCCCAAGCAAACAACACCGCACACTCCCAACCCAACGACGGCAACCCGCGCAAACGCAAAATCATGTTGCTGGGCCTGGCGCTGATCGTCGTCCTTTGCGTCCTGGGCGTGTGGGGCTGGCACGAGCTGTATGGCCGTTGGAGCGAAAGTACCGACGATGCGTACGTGAATGGCAACGTGGTGGAAATCACCCCGCTGGTCACCGGTACCGTGGTCAGCATTGGCGCCGACGATGGCGACCTGGTCCACGAAGGCCAGGTGCTGATCAACTTCGACCCCAACGACGCCGCCGTCGGCCTGCAAAGTGCCCAGGCCAACCTGGCGCGCACGGTACGTCAGGTGCGTGGCTTGTACAGCAATGTGGATGGCATGAAAGCCCAGGTACAGGCGCAAAAAGCCCAGGTGCAAACCGCCCAGGACAACTTCAACCGCCGCAGAATCCTCGCCCAGGGCGGCGCGATTTCCCTGGAAGAACTGTCCCACGCCCGCGATGCCCTGAGCGCGGCGAGCAACTCACTGGCCAACCTGCAACAGCAACTCAATACCTCCACTGCGTTGGTGGATGACACGGTGATTTCGTCCCACCCGGATGTGCAGGCCGCTGCCGCGCAACTGCGCCAGGCCTACCTGACCAATGCGCGCAGCACCCTGATCGCACCGGTCACCGGCTACGTCGCCAAGCGCACCGTGCAACTGGGCCAGCGGGTCGAGCCGGGTACCGCGTTGATGGCGGTGATTCCCCTGGACCAACTGTGGATCGACGCCAACTTCAAGGAAACCCAACTGCGCCAGATGCGCATTGGCCAGCCGGTGGATATCGAGGCCGATCTCTACGGCAGCGACGTGAAGTACAGCGGCACCGTCGACAGCCTCGGCGCCGGTACCGGCAGCGCCTTTGCCTTGCTGCCGGCCCAGAACGCCACCGGCAACTGGATCAAGATCGTGCAGCGGGTACCGGTGCGCATCCATATCAATGCCCAGGAGTTGGCCCAGCACCCGTTGCGGGTGGGCTTGTCGACCCAGGTGGAAGTCAACCTGCACGACCAGAGTGGACCGGTACTGGCGCAACAACCGCCGCAAAAAGCCTCGTTCACCACCACCGTGTATGACCGCCAGTTGGCCGAGGCCGACGCGATGATCACCCAGTTGATCCATGACAACAGCGTGGCCGCGCCCAAGGCAGCACAACGCTAATGAGCAATAACGCCTCGTTCACGCCACCCAGCTTGCTGATGGCCACCATTGGCCTGTCCCTGGCGACCTTTATGCAGGTGCTCGACACCACCATCGCCAACGTGGCGTTGCCGACCATTTCCGGCAACCTGGGCGTGAGTTCGGAGCAGGGCACCTGGGTCATCACCTCATTTGCCGTAAGCAATGCCATTGCCTTGCCATTGACCGGCTGGTTGAGCCGGCGCTTTGGTGAGGTGAAGCTGTTTTTGTGGGCGACCGTCCTGTTTGTGCTGGCCTCGTTCCTGTGTGGTGTCTCCACCTCGATGCCCGAGTTGATTGGCTTTCGCGTGCTGCAAGGCTTGGTGGCGGGCCCGTTGTATCCAATGACCCAAACCTTGCTGATTGCGGTCTATCCCCCCGCCAGGCGCGGCATGGCCTTGGCGTTGCTGGCGATGGTCACGGTGGTCGCGCCCATTGCCGGGCCTATTCTTGGCGGCTGGATTACCGACAGCTACAGCTGGCCGTGGATCTTCTTTATCAACGTGCCCATCGGGATATTTGCGGTGATGGTGGTGCGTGCGCAGCTCAAGAAACGCCCGGTGGTCACCAGTCATCAGCCGATGGACTATGTCGGGCTGCTGAGCTTGATCGTCGGGGTCGGTGCCTTGCAGATCATCCTCGACAAGGGCAATGACCTGGACTGGTTCGAATCCAATTTCATCATCATCGGCGCGGCCATTTCGGTGATCGCCCTGGCGGTGTTTGTGATCTGGGAAATGACCGACAAGCACCCAGTGGTCAACCTGCGCCTGTTTGCCCATCGCAACTTCCGCATCGGCACCATCGTCTTGGTGCTGGGCTACGCCGGGTTCTTTGGTATCAACCTGATCCTGCCGCAATGGCTGCAGACGCAGATGGGCTACACCGCGACCTGGGCCGGGCTGGCGGTGGCGCCGATCGGCATCCTGCCGGTGCTGATGTCGCCCTTTGTCGGCAAGTACGCGCACAAGTTCGACTTGCGGCTGCTGGCCGGCCTGGCGTTCCTGGCGATCGGCCTGAGCTGCTTTATGCGCGCCGGCTTCACCAATGAAGTGGACTTCCAGCATATCGCCCTGGTGCAGCTGTTCATGGGCATCGGCGTGGCGCTGTTCTTTATGCCGACCTTGAGCATCCTGATGTCCGATCTGCCGCCGCACCAGATCGCCGACGGCGCAGGCCTGGCGACCTTCCTGCGGACCCTGGGCGGCAGCTTTGCGGCATCGCTGACCACCTGGATCTGGATTCGCCGCGCGGACCAGCACCATGCCTATATGAGCGAGAGTATGAGCGTGTACGACTCGGCTACCCGCGATGCGCTGAACACCCTGGGCGGTGCGGGGCACAAGGCCTATGCGCAACTGGACCAGATCCTCACCAGCCAGGCGTACATGATGTCCACCGTGGATTACTTCACGCTGCTGGGGTGGATGTTCATGGGCTTGATCCTGCTGGTGTGGCTGGCCAAGCCGCCGTTTACTGCGAAGGCGGGGCCGGCGGCATCAGGGCACTGATCTTGACGTGTTCGCGGTTAGAAATGTGGGAGCAAGCCCGCTCCCACATTTGCTTCGTGTTGTTTGCAAGTCAGGCGCCAGGCAACGCCAACTGCGGATTGACGAAGTCAAACGCCGCCAGTTGAAACCCTTGCTCATCCACCTGCAACGCCCAACCCTGCTTGTCCCAATCTCCCAGCACAATGCGCTTGGCCGCCTGCTCGCCAATCTGCAACTTGTGAATGGCCGGGCGGTGGGTGTGGCCGTGGACCAGGGTGCGCACGCCGAAGGCTTGCATCACCCGTGGCACTTCCTCGGGCGTTACATCGACAATATCGTTGGCCTTCATGCGTACCTGGGCACGGCTTTCGCTGCGCAGCTTGTGCGCCAGTTTATGGCGGGTGCGCAAGGGCAGGTGGCGCAGGATAAACAGCACGATGGGATTACGTAGGATGCGCCGCAGCTTCATATAGCCGAGGTCGCGGGTACACAGGCTGTCGCCGTGCATCAACAGCACGGGCTCGCCATACAGCTGCACGACGGTAGGGTCCTTGAGCAACGTTGCGCCTGCGGCTTTGCAGAACGCCTTGCCGATCAGGAAATCCCGGTTGCCGTGCATCAGGAATACTTGGGTGCCACTGTCGCTCAGCTCACGTAGAGCCGCGCAAATCGAACGCTGGAACGGGGTCATGCCATCGTCACCAATCCAGGCTTCGAAAAAGTCCCCCAGGATGTACAACGCTTGCGCGCCACGGGCGCGGCCGTGGAGTAAATCCAGAAACGCCCGGGTAATGTCCGGGCGCTCCTCTTCCAGATGCAAGTCTGAAATCAGCAGTATCACGCAACGATCTCGGCTTTCTCGATGATCACGTCTTCTGCTGGTACGTCCTGGTGACCGCTTTTCGTAGTGGTGGAAACACCCTTGATCTTGTCCACGACGTCGGTGCCTTCGGTGACTTTACCGAATACCGCGTAGCCCCAACCCTGTACGGTCTTGGCGCTGTGGTTGAGGAAACCGTTGTCAGCCACGTTGATGAAGAACTGCGCGGAGGCCGAATGCGGCTCCATGGTACGGGCCATGGCGACGGTGTACTTGTCGTTGGAAAGGCCGTTGTCCGCTTCGTTCTGGATGCTTGGACGCTTGTCTTTCTTTTCTTTCATGCCAGGCTCGAAACCGCCGCCCTGGACCATGAAGTTGCCGATGACACGGTGGAAAACGGTGTTTTCGTAGTGGCCGGCGTTAACGTACTCGATGAAGTTGGCGACGGTGATCGGCGCTTTCTCGGCGTTCAGCTCGATGACGATGTCACCGTGGTTGGTGGTCAGTTTGACTTGAGTCATGTTCATTACTCTTTTCAGGGAATTCGTGGGTTCGGACGCCTGGGCACCTTACCGGGTTGGCTAAACTGCGGCCAAGGCGCGCAGTTTAGCGTGCCTGTCAGGAATTTCGAGGTGGTTTTTTACCGCCCATGCAATAAATGCAGCAGTTTTTGGCCATGCCCTGTCAGGTGCTTGACGGCATCGGCTATGATAAGCCCTTTGTTTGTCTGGCCCGACCCGGCCACGTACCTGTCTGTTCAAGGATCCTATGAGCAAGCCCACTGTCGACCCTACCTCGAATTCCAAGGCCGGACCTGCCGTCCCGGTCAATTTCCTGCGCCCGATCATCCAGGCGGACCTGGATTCGGGCAAGCACACGCAGATCGTCACCCGTTTCCCACCTGAGCCCAACGGTTACCTGCATATCGGCCACGCCAAGTCGATCTGTGTGAACTTCGGCCTGGCCCAGGAGTTCGGTGGCGTAACGCACCTGCGTTTCGACGACACCAACCCGGCCAAGGAAGACCAGGAATACATCGACGCCATCGAAAGCGACATCAAGTGGCTGGGCTTCGAATGGTCCGGTGAAGTGCGCTACGCCTCCAAGTATTTCGACCAGTTGTTCGACTGGGCCGTGGAACTGATCAAGGCTGGCAAGGCCTACGTCGACGACCTGACGCCTGAGCAGGCCAAGGAATACCGTGGCACCTTGACCGAGCCGGGCAAGAACAGCCCGTTCCGCGACCGTTCGGTAGAAGAGAACCTGGACTGGTTCACCCGCATGCGCGACGGCGAGTTCCCGGACGGCGCCCGTGTATTGCGGGCCAAGATCGACATGGCCTCGCCGAACATGAACCTGCGCGACCCGATCATGTACCGCATCCGCCACGCCCATCACCACCAGACCGGTGACAAGTGGTGCATCTACCCCAACTATGACTTCACCCACGGTCAGTCGGACGCCATCGAAGGCATTACCCACTCCATCTGCACCCTGGAGTTCGAAAGCCATCGCCCGCTGTACGAATGGTTCCTCGACAGCCTGCCGGTGCCGGCGCACCCGCGTCAGTACGAATTCAGCCGCCTGAACCTGAACTACACCATCACCAGCAAGCGCAAGCTCAAGCAGTTGGTCGATGAGAAGCACGTACATGGCTGGGACGACCCACGCATGTCGACCCTGTCGGGCTTCCGCCGTCGTGGCTACACCCCGGCGTCGATCCGCAATTTCTGCGACATGGTCGGCACCAACCGCTCCGACGGCGTGGTTGACTACGGCATGCTCGAGTTCAGCATCCGTCAGGACCTCGACGCGAACGCCCCGCGCGCCATGTGCGTGCTGCGTCCGTTGAAAGTCGTGATCACCAACTACCCGCAAGACCAGGTCGAGCACCTCGAACTGCCGCGTCACCCGCAAAAAGAAGAACTGGGCGTGCGCAAGCTGCCGTTCGCCCGTGAAATCTACATCGACCGCGATGACTTCATGGAAGAGCCGCCCAAGGGCTACAAGCGCCTGGAGCCGAATGGCGAAGTGCGCCTGCGTGGCAGCTACGTGATCCGTGCCGACGAAGCCATCAAGGACGCCGATGGCAACATCGTCGAACTGCGTTGCTCCTACGATCCTGAAACCCTGGGCAAGAACCCTGAAGGCCGCAAGGTCAAAGGCGTGGTGCACTGGGTGCCGGCCGCGGCCAGCGTCGAGTGCGAAGTGCGCCTGTACGATCGCCTGTTCCGCTCGCCTAACCCCGAGAAGGCCGAAGACAGCGCCAGCTTCCTGGACAACATCAACCCTGACTCCCTGCAAGTACTTACAGGTTGTCGTGCCGAACCGTCTTTGGGCGACGCACAGCCGGAAGACCGTTTCCAGTTCGAGCGCGAAGGCTACTTCTGCGCGGATATCAAGGACTCGAAACCTGGTCAGCCGGTATTCAACCGTACCGTGACCTTGCGTGATTCGTGGGGCCAGTGATCAAGTCTTAAGGGAAACATCGTGCTAACGATCTACAACACGCTCAGCAAGACCAAAGAAGTCTTCAAACCGCTGGACGGCAACAAGGTGCGCATGTACGTGTGCGGCATGACCGTGTACGACTACTGCCACATCGGCCACGGCCGCAGCATGGTTGCTTTCGACCTGGTGACCCGCTGGTTGCGTTTCAGCGGCTACGACTTGACGTACGTGCGCAACATCACCGACATCGACGACAAGATCATCAATCGCGCCAATGAAAACGGCGAGTCGTTCGACGCGCTGACCGAGCGCATGATCGCCGCCATGCACGAGGACGAGGCGCGCCTCAATATCCTCAAACCAGACATGGAGCCGCGCGCCACGGACCATATCCCGGGCATGCACGCGATGATCCAGACCTTGATCGACAAGGGCTACGCCTACGCCCCGGGCAATGGCGACGTGTACTACCGCGTCGCCAAGTTCATGGGCTACGGCAAGCTGTCGCGCAAGAAAATCGAAGACCTGCGCATCGGCGCACGCATCGAAGTCGACGAAGCCAAGCAAGACCCGCTGGACTTCGTGCTGTGGAAAGGCACCAAGCCCGGCGAGCCGAGCTGGGAATCCCCCTGGGGCGCCGGGCGTCCGGGCTGGCACATCGAATGCTCGGTGATGTCCACCTGCTGCCTGGGCGAGACGTTCGACATTCATGGCGGCGGCAGCGATCTTGAGTTCCCGCACCACGAAAACGAAATCGCCCAAAGCGAAGCGGCCACCGGCAAGACCTATGCTAACGCGTGGATGCATTGCGGCATGATTCGCATCAATGGCGAGAAGATGTCCAAGTCCTTGAACAACTTCTTCACCATCCGCGACGTGCTGGAAAAGTACCACCCGGAGGTTGTGCGTTATCTGCTGGTATCGAGCCATTACCGCAGTGCCATCAACTACTCGGAAGACAACCTCAAGGACGCCAAGGGCGCCCTGGAGCGGTTCTACCACGCGTTGAAAGGCCTGCCGGTTGTGGCGCCGGCCGGTGGCGAGGCGTTTGTTGAACGCTTCACTACCGTGATGAACGACGACTTCGGCACCCCCGAAGCCTGCGCCGTACTGTTCGAGATGGTCCGCGAGATCAACCGCCTGCGCGAGAGCGATCTCGCCGCAGCGGCCGGCCTGGCGGCACGCCTCAAGGAACTGGCCAGCGTGCTGGGCGTGTTGCAAATGGAAGCGGACGACTTCCTGCAAGCCGGCGCCGAAGGGCGTGTGGACGCCGCCGAAGTCGACGCCTTGATCCAGGCCCGCCTGAATGCCCGTGCCAACAAGGACTGGGCAGAATCCGACCGCATCCGCGACCAACTCACCGCCATGGGCGTGGTATTGGAAGACGGCAAGGGCGGGACGACCTGGCGCTTGGCTGACTGACGGCTGATGCCTGCATGAATAAAAACGCCCCGACTGGTTCGGGGCGTTTTTGTTTGTGGCGGTGTTGCGAGTCAACGCTGCTCGATGGCATACCGGCTCTGGACAAAGCCATTGTCCGAGGTACAGGTAGCGATGTGGCGAAGCTCACATTCACGACCGACGTGACTGAACAAGGGAACTCCCTGGCCCAGCAGAATCGGAATGCGGGTGATGATCAACTCACTGAGCAGGCCTGCTTCAAGAAATGCCTGGATGGTCTGGCCGCCGTCGATATAAAGATGTTTCATGCCGCGCTCGGCCAGTTGGTCGACGAGCGTGCTCACATCGGCGGCCAACACCTCCACCTTGCCCTGTAGGTGCGCAGGAATCTCTAAGGTCTTGTGGGAAAGCGCTATGACCGGCGTGCCCTCATAGGGCCACTCTGGAAAGGACAGTACTTTTTTCCAGGGTCTTGCGCCCCATGACCAACCCGTCGACTGTTGCGATGAAGCTTTCATAAGTGATGCCATTCAAGCCCGAACTTTCATATTCCGGTCGGTGCAGCCACTCAATATCCCCATCTGGCCGGGCAATAAAACCGTCAATGCTTGCTGCGATAAAGACGGAACATTTGATCCTCATGGGTGGTAAAACTCCTTTTTTATCAAGTGGAATCAAGACGGTATCACTTTAGCGCCTGCACGTTGGCGGCGAATGGGAGCGACGTAGTGGTTGAGCCGACGCAAGGTCCTCCGAAGCGTTGATCAACAACGTCTTTGGATCTGTTCCTTTGCGCACGATGAAGATGCCATGGCCTTCAGCAGACCGCTTTGTTTCAGTAGGAGGGTTCAGCGGTGAGCCGCTGCGTGAAGCGAGGTTGAGTCTGATGGAGGGCTTGGGCTGTGTTTGATCATGGTAAAGCTCCTAGAGGTTGGAGCTACTACCCATCGCTGCGAAACCCGGTCGCTGAATTTGCAGCGACTGCCGAAGATTATGGGGGGCTTCCGAGTGGTAACCCTAAAACGCTGTCGGAAATATCTGAGGGGTAGGGGGCGAAGTTCTTAAATGCGATTAAATAAATCCTCCTTTTTGTCCAGGGTTACCAGGTGGATGGGTCCTCCTGGCTGGCTTTGTCCAGATCGTCTTTCCATTTATCACTGGCTAATCTATAAACTTCCTCAAAAAACTCTCGAGGATCCTCTATTTCATCTTCATTCCAGGCCATGCTTGTATATTCATCATGGTTGTCCTCAAAGAAAGCGTTGAAATTAAAATTTTTGCTGTCTAGAGAGTGTTTCAAGGCTTTCATAAGAGTGTATCTGTGCCTGTATGAAAGCTGCTCGTCTGGGTCAAGACAGTATTTGAGTATAAGTTTTTTTCTGTCTTTTGGGTTGTTTGGGTTGTACTTTGAGAGTTCAACCCCTTTGGTCTCTTCTTGGTCGTAAATGTCAAAAACACCTACAAAATAATTCAAGCTCGCATCGAAAGGTATATGGCTGGAAAAAGGGTGAAATAGCACTTTTGTATTCCTTTTCTGGGGGATAGCGTGAATGGTGTTCCATCTTTATGAAACTTCATTTCGGCACCGTTCATGGCTTAATTTAAAATCGGATTTTGCGGATCCCTTCTGCGAAAAGGGGGCGGATCTACTTAACGAAGTGTACAGATAACGACTATAAGCGTTTGCCGAGCACCACGCCTTAGTGGTTGGCTTCATTCAGACACACTAATTAAGTGGGGCATTAATGACGGGCTTGTTTTTTATTGGCTAGGGATTAAATATGTCCGTCACTTTTATCACTCACATTATTAATGTTTAAATGGCTAAGGGTTTCTGAGATTTGAGCCAAAGCTTCGAGTCTGTCTAGAATGTTTAGATTGACGGAAGCTTTTACAGTGCTCCAATCTATCTTGCTTCCTGCGAACGTGAATTTTCTTGTATTTCATCAATTAGCTTTGCTTCTTCAGTTTTAGATAGCTCATTTTTTCGCAAACCTTCTGTTTATTTTGAGAACTGGTTCTGCAGAACCTTGGAACAGATAGTGAGTCTCTTTTTTCTTTCCCGACCAGACGTTTGCGTGAGAGCCATTTCGCTCATCACGCCGTAGTGGATGGTTTATCCAAGCACACAAACTCAGGGCGCATAGGCGATCAATGGCGGATCTACTACTGCATCGACTCGCCATCAAATAGATTCGTCCCGTACTGTATGTCACTTTGGTTTTTAAGCCCAGAGCACGCAATCATGGTCATCCAGATGAACCAAAAACGATAGATCATGATCGGTGACCCAGAACGGATAACCAGTTGTTTCGCTTATTAACAGCGCAAGGTCTTGTGCGTTTTCGAGTTTCCATGCTCTGTGACCCGTGTCAAAAACCAAAAGTATGAGGTCGTTTTTTTTTATGCGGTCTGGTATTTCCTTCCAAAAGTCAGGGTTGTGCTCGGTGCATTTCTCGTTGAAATCGACTGGATCTAGTACATTTTTTTCTGTTTTAAAGTATTTTTTGGTTAAGGTGGATATTAATGTTGCGATCTCTTCAGAATTGAGCTTCTTTGAGGAGATTTTCAACGTGTTTATAGTTTCGTCTAATTCTTCTTCTAGATAATTCATCATGGTTCTCCGATTCTTGAGCGGCTAACTGGAAGTAACTCTAAAAGTATATGGCCCCTTACTGCACCACCACCTGCCCTTTTTCCGGCAGTTTGGTAACCAATATGAGGTGATTGAGGACCTTTTTTGCTAGAAACAAGCGTTGGGTCATCAATGTTGACTTCCGTTCCTCTGTTTGGCCCTTTCTGTACACGCCACTCGGTTGGGAAGGTTTTTCCGTATTTGTCCTTTCCCCACTTGGTCACGCTGTAATCGTCCTTGGAGACCCCTATCCGGCGAAATGCCTTGCGAAAAGGGGGCGGATCTATTTAACAAAGTGTAAAGATAACGACTATAATTGTTTGCCGAGCACCAGGCCTTAGTGGTTGGCTTCATTCAGACACACTACTTAAGGGGGGCATTAATGACGGGCTTGTTTTTTATTGGCTAGGAATTAAATATGTCCGTCACTTTTATCGGGCTGCGAAACCCGGTCGCTGAATTTGCAGCGACTGCCGAAGATTATGGGGGGGGCTTCCCAGTGGCAACCCTAAAACGCTGTCGGAAATATCTGAGAGGGGATTGATATATAACCCTTCCGGTAGTTGGTTAAAGGAACGGATCTATTTAGCGCCCTGCGGGAGCAATGGCCGTTTGCCGCCGCTCAACGCGTTTTGGTGTTGATTCATAGTGGGCAATGGTGGGCCTATTACTAAATTTACTAGCGATTAAATAGGTTCGTTCCTTTTGTTCCGGTTTTTATCAAGGTTTCTGGAAAAATAAGTTGGAAGTTGAGCCCTGAATTTTCTTTGCTTTTCCTTTTTCTACGTACTCGCTGAACTCTCGCTCGAGCGTCGTCTTGTTAGTGTATTTTTTGTATTTTTTTGGAACTTCGCATGCGTAAATGTAAAGTCTCCATGAGTCGAAGCCATCAATTCGACCGTCGGGGCCGTAATCGAAGTCAATACATTTCTCGGATATGTAAACCCTACAGCCGACTCCATGTAGTTCGTACGTTGCGTCATCGCTGAGCTTTCCGCGCAGCGGGATTTTTTTTGAACGCCACAGTCCTAAGATATTTTTTGTACTAAAAGATAATTCAAGTAAGTTGGTTGCCTTTTCAACTTCCTCTAAGTATTCGCTGATTAGGTCTTCTAGCGTCTGAGTTTTCATTTTCTTGACCTTTCTAGCCTATCTGGTCCAGCGATTTTTGAAGAGTTCACTACGTCATTGATGCTGCTAAATGAGGTGTGGTGGTTTTCTATATTGTCAATCAGTCTTATGGTGACAAGTGTATGTGTTCGCCTTGCTGCAGACGCCCGATGGTGCCCATATTATATAATGCGAAAAGGGGGCGGATCTATTTAACAAAGTGCACAGATAACGACTATAAGCGTTTACCGAGCATCACGCCTTAGTGGTTGGCTTAATTCGGGCGCACAAGTTAAGGGGGCGCATTAATGATGGACTTATTTTTTATTGGCTAGGGATTAACTATTTCCGTCACTTTTATCGCTGATATGCAGGTTCTGGACAAGGCTGTCGATACTGGGTACATTAAAGTATTGACTTTCAAGTGAGTGGCTCTCGTCTAGACGTCTGTTGGGTAAAGTGAAATGTTTGTTGTTTTTAAGTTTACATACTTTGGAGTATGGTCGGGCTTTTCTTTCAGGTCTATAAGGATTGTTTAAGATCCAATGCGTAGGGCTGCGCAATTATCATCATTCCCTAAGATCAGTTCTGCGGTTATGTAGGTAATGCTGTCTATGATCTCTATTTTTTCCTCATGCTGGGGTGGTCGGGTAATATTATTGTTTCCAACAAAAAATATCATTCAGGTCGAATTCGACATCAATATACTCTCCGATTTTCGGTATCGGGCCTATCCACGTTGCTACACCACGTCCGGCAGATGTCTCATAATTAACATAAGATTTTTCGCGATGAGAAAATATATTTAGTATTTTTACAATCATCTTATTTTTTTGTAGTGCGCTTTAATTGCTGGGTTGTCAATGTTCATTGTTTTGTTTTTTGGGGGAGTAAAAGGGAGCTATTATTGCATCGGCTTGCGATCAAATAGAATCGTTCCGTTTTTTACGTTTGGTAGTGTATGTGTTGTGTGTGCAGTCAAGTTTTTCAGCGGTATAGCTACCTGCAATTACTGTAAATATCACATCGCATCCGTCACTGGATGTGAAGCAATAACTTGTCCCTGTCTCGTTTGGATCTACTCGTGTTGCCTCTGCTGAGAGAGGCGTGTCAGTGGTTTCGTACATTTCGGATATTTCAGATCCGATCGCACCTATCCCTTGGAAGGCGATTAGTTTGTGGAAGGTTATTAGCCATAGCTGCTCCTGCCAGTCTGAAAACTCTATTGATAGCGTGCTTCTATCGCATATTAGTTTTTCTATTGTTCCGTCTGAAACGGGAAATTTCTTCATCTTAAGATCCTGGATGTTTTTCGCCCGGTAGAAACCCAGTTCCGTGCCCGGGCTGATAATTTTCAGGGGTGACCTTCAGTAGCGTATTTTGTTTTTCAGATTGCTTCCAGCTTAAGTCATTCGGCTTAAGCTCAATGTGATAGTGGTTGCCGTGATGTCTTGGACTAAAAGGGCCAGGATCTCCCGGGTGGCTTTCAAATCTAATGCGGGTATCTGTATTAGGCCTCCATTCCATTCGTTGGGTACCGTGTTTTGTTGTTGAAATCTTTGGCTGTACGCCTAAAGCCTCGGTAAAGTCATTTGGATCAGAAGGGAAGTGGGTGTAAGCATTCGGTATAGCAGGTGAGTTGTGGTCGGCTTCTATTTGCGATGTAGGGTCTTCGATACGAACGGCTGGTTTACACCCGCTTTCGCCCGGACACGTATTCAACCCCAACGGATCCACCCACCCCGTAGGGTTGGGCACATACAAATACCCGTTCAGCCCACCGGCCAACTTCACCGGGTCGGGCGTCAGGTAGCGTCCGTTATCCGGATTGTAGTAGCGATGCCGGTTGTAGTGCAGCCCGCTTTCCCGGTCGAAATACTGCCCCTGAAAACGCAGCGGGTTATCGACGGTGCTCACGTCCAGCCGGGTGACTTTTCCGTAGGCTTGGTAATGGGCTGACCAGACGATTTTGCCGTCCGTGTTCGTCAGTTCCTGGGGCGTACCCAGGTGGTCCAGTTGGTAGTGGAACGCCTGGGTATTGGCCGGACCAAACCCTTCCAGCAAGGCCAGCGGCCTGAAGCTATCAGGCTCGTAGAGATAGCTGCGATGCTGCCCCGCCGTGTGCTCGGCGATGACTTTGTCGCCTTGCCAGAAAAACTCAGTGGTTTTGCCCGCCACGGTTTTGCTGATGCGCCGCCCAAATGGGTCATAGCGATAACTGGCCTGGCTGCCGTCCGGTTGCGTCACGCCGATCAGGCGGTGCTGGCAGTCGTAGCGGTATTCGGTGACTAACTGCTGCGCGCGGCCACGGCGTTCGCGTATGAGGTTTCCGAAGGCGTCGTAGTCGTAATGCCGGTCGCCTTGCAGTAACAGGCGGTTGCCGACGACGATGCCGGGGCCTGGGCGGTCTTGCATCAGCAGGTTGTTCGCCGGGTCGTGGGCGAAGCGTTCGGTGGGATCCTGGGAATGGTCGGCGCGGGTCAGGCGGTCGAGGGGGTCGTAGTGGTAGTCGTGCTGGCCCTTGCGGGTGTCGAGCAGGCGGGTGAGGTTGCCGCTGTTGTCGTAGGTGTAGCGGCGAAGGCCGTGGCGGTGTTCGTGTTGGGCCAGGCGGCCCTGGTCGTCGTAGTGGTAGTGGCTCAGCAGTTGGCCCTGCTGGCGCTGGTGTTCGCGGCCTGCTTTGAACAGGTGCGAGCTGAGTGTCCGGCCATTCAGGTCGACAGTGGCAAGGTGGCCGCCCTTGTCGTGGTTGAAGGTCAGGCGGTTGTTGTCTGGCAGGCGCAGGGTTTCGAGTTGGCCGCAGTGGTCGTAGCCATAACGCAGGGTGCCCCAGCCTTGGTGCTCGGCGGTCAGGCGGCTTTGCGCGTCGTATTCGTACTGCAGCGGCCAGTGGCCGTCGTCGACGCTAAGCAGATTGCCGAGGCGGTCGTAGGTGTAATCCACCGTGCTGCCATCGGGCAGGTTTTTTCGGACGAGGCGGCCGGTGTTATCGCGCTGGTAGGTGGTAACCAACTGACGGTCATCGTCGCCAAACTCGGTTTTTTCCTGCAGGTGGCCGTTGAGGTCGTAGACGTAGGCGGTGCGTTGGCCGTCGAAGCCGGTTTCCTGCTGGATCAGGCCGTTGGCGTGGTACTCCAGTTGATAGCGCTCACCTGCCTCGTTTTCGATCTCGGTCAGCAGCAGGCGAGTGTTGTCGTAGCGATAGCGCAGGGCCGTGCCATCGGGGTTGATCCGGCGACTGATCAGGTGCAAGCCATCGGCATATTCATACCGGGTCACACGCCCCAGTTCATCGCGCTCGGCGGTGATTTTTCCGTAGGGGTTGTAGCTCAATTCGCGGGTGGCGCCGCCCGGCATTACCACCTTGATCAGCCGACCCACCGCGTCCCAGTGATACTGGGTCAGGGCGCCATGTTCATCCTCGCGGGCAATCTGCCGGCCCAGGTCGTCATAGCGATAACGGCGCACGCCGCCATTGGGCAGTTGCTCCCCAATCAACTGCCCAAGATCGTTCCACGTCAGGCGCTGGCAGCTGTGGTCCGGGTACCAAACCGCTAAAAGCTGGCCACGCTTGTCATAGCTGTACTCGGTGACATTGCCGTCAGGATCAGTCTGGCGCGTGATCGCGCCCTGATCATTACGCTGGTACTTCCAGACCGCCTCACCCCGGCGCATGACCCGTACGAAGCCATCCTCATACTCGTAGGAGGTAGGCTCGTCATCCCCAGGAAACAGCGCCACCAAGCGCCCAGCCTCGTCGTACTGGTAGGCCGTGATCGCGCCCAGGGGATCCTGTTCAACCGTCAGCCGCCCCTGTGCGTCGTAGGACCTGAAATGCTCGCCGCCATCCGGATCAACCCGCTGCACCAGGCGTGCCCGCGGGTCATGCACGTAAACTTCCTGACTGCCATCGGCGTTAAGCAGGGTGACGCGGCCGTCGTCCCAGCTATAGCGCGTATCCATCTGCGCAAAACTGGCCCAATGCCGCACACAGCGCGCCGCCTTGCCAGACCGTTCCCACTCCCAGAAGAAACTCGCCCCACCGGCCAACTGCCGCTCAGTAATTACCGCAAGGCTGTCATATTGATAGCGCTCGCTTTCGCCGACGGCATTGATCGCCTCAAGCAGTCGCCACTGTTCGTCATAGCGGTAGGAAACAACGTTCTGCTCAGTAACCCAGGCGTCATCCGATTCGCTTTCCACGCGAAACACCTGGTAGTCCAGCGCCACGATATGCCCGCGGTCATAACGCAACAGCAAGGCGCGACCGGCACCGTTATCCAGGCGCAGAATCCGCCCCAAGCCATCGCGGGAAATACCCAGGCGGTTGTCATACCCATCGCTGATCGCCGTCAGCACACCGTCGTGAAAGTGGTAGAAGCGTGCCCCCTGCGCCAGCACCAGCTCATCCGGCGTCGCCCCCAGATAAATCGCCGCTTCAGCCAGGCTATTGCTGATCGCCGGGCGGGCAACGGAGGGCAGGGGAAAGGTGGTGCTGCGGTTCTCATGGTCCGTCCACACCACCGACCCGCCGACCACCTCCAGCCGCTGCGCCAAGGAATGGCTCCAGCCAAAGCCCAGCCCGCAATCCACCTCTACGGCACTGGTGCGATACAGGCGCGTCCAGGCAAATGGCAGCACGCCATCCAGTTCGCCATCGGTCAGGGTCAGCAGTTCTTCGCCGGTGACCATGGACACCGGGCAACCGTGGGTCGCGGTTTTATCAGCGCTAGCAGTTGCTTCCCCGTTGGGGTTTTTCGCGGAGGAGGGTGCGTCGTCCAACGCCTCTGCCTGCTTGAGCGTGGTATTGCGCCGCGCGCCCCAGTGCATCTGCAGGCCACCCTTTTTCAAGCCGCCAACCACGCCGCGCACAGCCACCGCCTTGTAGCGATCCACCGCCCCCATAAAACGCTTGAGGATGTCGAACACGCCTTTGACGAAGCCCACTGCAACGTCAACCACCTGCTTGCCATACTTCGCCAGACGCAGCCCCAGGTACGCGATCCCGGCACCTTGCAGGGCAATGGTCAGCACCAGCGCAATCAGCAAATCAATGAGCAGCGACACCGCAAACCCGGCAATCACCTCGGCGGTTTTCCCTGCCACCTGGCTGGGCGGCAACGCCGACAACCAGATCATCGCCGTGCGCAACATCAGGTACAGCGCCGCTTCGTCGCTGGCCAGCAACATCGCCT
Source organism: Pseudomonas sp. MF5691 (assembly GCF_016405645.1). Lineage (NCBI taxonomy): Bacteria > Pseudomonadati > Pseudomonadota > Gammaproteobacteria > Pseudomonadales > Pseudomonadaceae > Pseudomonas > Pseudomonas sp. MF5691. Next base: position 92,498 of record NZ_JAEKDC010000013.1, on the reverse strand, counting down.
GTTCCATCACCTGCGGCGCTTCGCGCGCCAGGGCTGCCAGCTCGGCGGCCTGGGCGCCAAGGCGTTCGATGTGCTTGGCCGGGTCCTTGAGGATGTCCTGCACCAGTGACAGGCTGTCCCACACCTCGGAAATGGCTGACCAGGTACCGGCCAATATCCCACTGCCAATGGCACTTGACGCCGACACCTGCCAGTGCGGTTTGAACCCCCTCCATTCCTTGCGCAGCCAGGCTTGTAGCTCGGCGGTCAAGCCGTTGTAGGACGCAAATAGCGCCTCCACCTACGCCGCCGAAGCCCCGCCCTGTACGCGCACCTGATAGCGCCCACCGGCCGCGCAGTGATGGGCGCCCTTGCCCTGTTCATCCAGTTGGATAAACGTGGAACTGCCGTCCTCCAGGCCAATCACCTGCACCTGGAGATTGCCCAGCGGCACGTCATACACCGACTCGAATTTGCTTTCGATCTTCAACTCGCCGCCTGCCGGGCACACGGCAACACTGGAAGAAAAGTCGGTGTCGGTCAGGCTTACCGACACCTGGGAATCACCGACCCGCAGCACCCGCTCCATGCCCAGCAGCGACGGCAAATCCGTGGCGTGGCTGACCTTGTCCAGGGCCAGCGCGTACCAGCTTGTTACCTGCTGGCGATACAGCGCCAGGCTCTGGTGAAAGCCATCCAGCTCGTATTCGATCAGGTCGATGGGCGATGAATCAGGGGCAGGGGCTGGCATCCATGACGTCTCTGCAAAAGAAAGGCGTCGGAGAATGCCGCAGGAAAAGGGCGCTTGGAGGTGTGGTCTGTTAAATCAGAATGGGCTTACGGACAGGGGGAATTTTTCAGTTGGAATCGGCGCTTATGCCCACATCAACTAGCGATCAGTCTTAAAGAAAGACACAGGGTTTACGGCTATGGAGCGGCGCGTAATCGCTTGTATAAGGTATTGCGGCTGACCCCCAACTCCCTCGCCAAGTGGGAGATATTGCCGCCGACCGCTGCCAGTCGTTGCTGAAGGTTTTGCCTATCGTCCAGATCGTCCATGACCACCGGCGCGCTGGGTGCGGCTTGCCCTAGGTCGACAAAAAAATCATCCGGCAGGTGCTCCGGGCGAATCGGTTGATCTTCGGCCATGACCAGCGCCACCTGCATTACGCTGCTGACCTGGCGCAGGTTGCCCGGCCAGGGGTGTTGCTCGAATAACGCCAGCACTTCAGCACTGAGCCCGGCCCATTGCGTGGGTTCGCGGTGCTGTTGCCACAGTTGCTTGAACAGCGCCTGCTTGTCACTGCGCTCGCGCAGGGGCGGCAGTTCCAGGGTCAGGCCGCCGATGCGATAGTACAAATCCTCCCGAAACCGTCCGATCTGCACCTGTTCGCGCAGCGAACGGTTGGTCGCCGAGATAATCCGCAGGTCCACCGGGAACAATTCGCTGCTGCCCACCGGCTGTACGCAGCGCTCCTGCAATACCCGCAGCAGCCGGGCCTGGGTGGGTAAGGGCATGTCACCGATTTCATCGAGAAACAGCGTGCCTTTGTCCGCCTTGCGGATCAGGCCAATGCTGCCTTTTTGATTGGCGCCGGTGAACGCGCCTTTTTCATAGCCAAACAGCTCCGATTCCACCAGCTCCGCCGGAATTGCCGCACAGTTGACCGCGATAAACGCCTGCTGGCTGCGGGAACTGGCCTGGTGCAGGGCTTTGACGAAAACTTCCTTGCCGACACCGGTTTCACCGTGGATCAGCAGCGGAATGTCTTTTTCCAGTAGGCGTTCGGCCTGGCGCACAGCTTTTTCCACGCGGCTGTCGCCAAAGTGCAGGGTCTTGAGGCCGATGGGCGCGGGGGCTGGTTCACTAAAGACCCTGGCCTGCACCGGCGCCTGTTTGGGGCGTTTGAGCAGGCACTGGAAACGGTTGCGCCCCGCAGCCTGCAGGGCAAAGGGCAGGCCTTCGGGCTGGTTGAGCAACTCCAGCAGCGAGACCTTGAACAGGTTGTCGATCATCACCCGCGACAGGCTGATGCCCAGCAAGTTGTCGGCGCGGCGATTGGCTGACAGCACCTGGCCACTTTCATCGAAGATCAGCAGGCCGGCCCATTGGCTGTCGAGGTTGTTCAGGCCGGTGTTGAAGGTCAGTTGGAAGTGTTCGCTGCCAAACAGGTTAAGGATCAGCCGGTTTTCCACGGTCTGGCTCATCATCTTGACCATGCCCAGGGTGTGGGAGGGCGGCAGGTAGCTGTCGCTGGACACATCCAGTACCGCAATGATCTCGCGGTTGGCATCAAAGATCGGCGCGGCTGAACCGGTCATAAAACGGTTGGCCTTGAGGAAGTGTTCGTCATGTTCGATATGCACCGCCTGGGCGCAGGCCAGCGCGGTGCCGATGGCGTTGGTGCCGGTGGCGCGCTCCATCCAACTGGCTCCGGCGTTGAAGCCACGGGCCAGCTTGGGGTCGATAAAGCGTTGGGTGCCCCACGAGGTCAGGACTTGGCCCTGATTGTCGGCCAGCATGATCAGGCAGTTGGAATTGCTGAGGATGTTCTCGTAATAAGGCAGCACTTCCTGGTGGGTGGTCTGGACCAGCGCGTGCTGGCTCTCCAGCAGTTGGCTGATGCCCTCGGCGGGCAGTTGGTCGAAGCTGGGTGCGCTCTGGTGATCCAGGCCGAACGCACGGCAGCGGCGCCAGGAGTCCTGGATGATGGTGTCGTGGGGCAAAAGCGGGGCTGGTGCGGCCATGGCGGTGACCTTCTTTTTATTGTTGTTATGAACCCTATGCAATTCCAATGTGCGAGCGGGCTTGCTCAGTGTTGTTCAGAACTGTTCATTGTCAACCTGGAGGTTGTTCAATTGTTCAGTTGTGAATGTTCATTTCTGTTCAGCACTGAGCAATGGTTTTGCTCAAGTCTTTGGCAAATCAACGTTTTTTACTATTGGCACGAAACTCGCTCTGCCCCTGGAAGAACAATTCCAATAAGAAAAAGGGCGTGTCATGTCATTGACCCTGGAACATGTGACCCGTGTCGTCGAAGGCCAGACCTGGATCGACGACGCCAACCTGCGCTTTGAAGCCGGTTCTTTCAATGTGTTGCTGGGCCGTACGCTGTCCGGCAAGACCAGCCTGATGCGCCTGATGGCCGGTCTGGACAAGCCTGACAGCGGACGCATCCTGATGAACGGCGTCGACGTCACCCATAAGCCGGTGCGCTTGCGCAATGTGTCGATGGTGTACCAGCAGTTCATCAACTACCCGACCATGACCGTGTTCGAGAACATCGCCTCGCCGCTGCGCCAGGCCGGGGCCTCCAACGAACTGATCCACAGCAAAGTGCTGGAAACCGCGAAGATGCTGCGCATCGAGAAGTTCCTGCAACGTCACCCTCTGGAGCTGTCCGGTGGCCAGCAGCAACGCACGGCGATGGCCCGGGCGCTGGTCAAGGATGCCGAGCTGATTCTGTTCGACGAACCCTTGGTCAATCTGGACTACAAACTGCGCGAAGAGCTGCGCCAGGAAATGCGCGAGCTGTTCAAGGCCCGCAACACCATTGCCATCTATGCCACCACCGAGCCCAACGAGGCACTGGCGCTGGGCGGCACCACCACCATTCTCCACGAAGGCCGGGTGATCCAGAGCGGCAAGGCCGCCGAGGTCTATCACCAACCGCAGACCGTGCTGGCGGCCGAACTGTTTTCCGAACCGCCGATCAACCTGATGCCGGGGCGCATCAGCGGCAATGAAGTGAGTTTCGCCAGCGACGTGCACTTTCCGTTGAATGTCGACCTGCGCCCCATCGGCGAGGGCGAATTCCGCTTTGGTGTGCGCCCCAGTCATATCAGCCTGGTGCCCAGCAACGACGATGACCTGGAACTGGCAGTAACCGTGGAAGTGGCGGAGATCAGCGGCTCGGAAACCTTCCTGCACGTGCGCAGCGAGCATTTTTTGCTGGTTTTACACCTGCCGGGAGTACACGAGTACGACGTGGATGCGCCGATCCGCATCTATATTCCGACCCATAAACTGTTTGTGTTCGATGGTCAGGGCCGTTTGGTCCAGGCTCCCGGGCGCCGTGTCGCGAGGGTTGCCTGATGGCCGAGATCCATTTGCAGAACCTGGCACATAGCTACAGCCCTACACCCGCCGGGCCTGAAGACTACGCCATTCGCGAAATGAACCACATCTGGGAGCAGGGCGGTGCCTACGCGTTGCTCGGGCCGTCTGGCTGTGGCAAGTCAACCTTGCTCAACATCATCTCCGGCCTGCTCAGCCCTTCGGAAGGCCAGGTGCTGTTCGACAATAAGGTGGTAAATGAGCTGACCCCGGAAAAGCGCAATATCGCCCAGGTTTTCCAGTTCCCGGTGGTCTACGACACCATGACCGTGTTCGATAACCTAGCATTCCCCCTGCGCAACCAGGGCATGGCCGAGGCGAAAGTGCACAGCAAGGTGCAGGAAATTGCTGAAGTGCTCGAGCTGCAGAACCTGCTGGGCAAAAAGGCCCGCAACCTGAGTGCCGATGAAAAGCAAAAGGTCTCGATGGGCCGTGGGCTGGTGCGCGATGACGTCTCGGCGATCCTGTTCGACGAGCCGCTGACGGTAATCGACCCGCACCTGAAGTGGAAACTGCGGCGCAAGCTCAAGCAGATCCATGAGCAGTTCAATATCACCATGGTTTACGTCACCCACGATCAGTTGGAGGCCTCGACCTTTGCCGACAAGATCGCGGTGATGTACGGCGGGCAGATTGTGCAGTTCGGCACGCCGCGGGAATTGTTTGAGCGTCCCAGCCATACCTTTGTCGGCTATTTCATCGGCAGCCCTGGGATGAATCTGATTGAGGTGCAGGCCGAAGCTGGTGGGGTGCGGTTTGCCGGGACACATCTGGCGTTATCCGAGGTGCAGCAGCGGCAGATCGCGGAAAAGGACTACAAAAAACTTCAGGTCGGCATTCGTCCCGAGTTTATCCATGTGTGGGACGAGCCCAATCCTGATGCGTTGCAGGCCGACGTCATGCATATCGAAGACCTGGGCACCTACAAGATCCTGACCCTCAACCTCGACGGCGCGCCGTTGAAAGTACGCCTGGCCGAAGACAAACCGGTACCCGAGGGCCGGGCGTCGATCAGCTTCCCGGCGCAATGGTTGATGGTCTATGCCGATGATTACCTGCTGGAGGCGCGGCCATGAACAAGGTGCAGAACAACAAGGCCTGGTGGCTGGTATTGCCGGTGTTCCTGCTGGTGGCGTTTAGCGCGGTGATCCCGATGATGACCGTGGTCAACTACTCGGTGCAGGACATTTTCGACCAGTCCAGCCGCTATTTCGTCGGTGCCGACTGGTACAAGCAAGTGCTGCTGGACCCGCGCCTGCATGACTCGCTGCTGCGCCAGTTCATCTATTCCGCGTGTGTGCTGTTGATCGAGATCCCGCTGGGCATTGCCATTGCCCTGACCATGCCCACCAAAGGCCGCTGGTCGTCCCTGGTGCTGATTGTGATGGCCATCCCGCTGCTGATCCCGTGGAACGTGGTCGGCACCATCTGGCAGATCTTCGGCCGTGCCGATATCGGCCTGCTGGGTTCGAGCCTGAATGCCATGGGCATCAACTACAACTATGCCGCCAACACCATGGACGCCTGGGTCACGGTGCTGGTCATGGATGTGTGGCACTGGACCTCTCTGGTGGCGCTGCTGTGCTACTCCGGGCTGCGGGCCATACCGGATGTGTACTACCAGGCCGCGCGAATTGATCGGGCATCAGCCTGGGCGGTATTCCGACATATCCAGTTGCCGAAAATGAAGAGCGTGCTGCTGATCGCCGTGATGCTGCGCTTTATGGACAGTTTCATGATCTACACCGAGCCGTTTGTCCTGACGGGGGGCGGGCCGGGGAATGCGACGACTTTCCTCAGTCAGACCTTGACCCAGATGGCTATCGGCCAATTCGACCTGGGGCCGGCGGCAGCGTTTTCCCTGGTGTATTTCCTGATCATCCTGTTGGTGTCCTGGCTGTTCTACACCGCCATGACCCACTCCGACGCCAACCGCTGAGGCCGCCAACATGAGCAAGCGCAAGGTCATCCCGCTGCTGATCTACATTCTGTTCCTGCTGGTGCCGATCTACTGGCTGCTGAACATGTCCTTCAAGAGCAACACCGAAATCCTCGGCGGCCTGACGCTGTTTCCGCAGGATTTCACCCTGGCCAACTACAAGGTGATTTTCACCGACCCCAGTTGGTACACCGGGTATCTGAACTCGCTGTACTACGTGAGCCTGAACACCGTGATTTCCCTGACGGTGGCACTGCCGGCGGCCTACGCGTTTTCGCGCTATCGCTTCCTCGGCGACAAGCACCTGTTCTTCTGGTTGCTGACCAACCGCATGGCGCCGCCGGCGGTGTTCCTGTTGCCGTTTTTCCAGTTGTATTCGTCCATCGGCCTGTTCGACACCCATATCGCTGTGGCTCTGGCCCACTGCCTGTTCAACGTGCCGCTGGCGGTGTGGATCCTGGAAGGCTTTATGTCGGGGGTGCCCAAGGAGATCGACGAAACGGCCTACATCGACGGCTATAGCTTTCCGAAGTTTTTCGTGAAGATCTTTATCCCGCTGATTGGCTCGGGGATCGGTGTCACGGCGTTTTTCTGCTTTATGTTTTCCTGGGTCGAACTTCTGCTGGCGCGCACGCTGACGTCCGTGAATGCCAAACCGATTGCCGCCGTGATGACCCGCACCGTGTCAGCGTCCGGGATTGACTGGGGCGTACTGGCGGCCGCCGGGGTGCTGACCATCCTGCCGGGCATGCTGGTGATCTGGTTTGTTCGCAACCATGTGGCCAAGGGCTTTGCCCTTGGCCGGGTCTGAGGAAACGATGATGGAATGGATGGCCTGGACCACCCCGACTGCACTGTTCTTTGCGGCGATTGCCCTGTTGCTGGCGGGCATGACCACGTGGGAGCTGCGTTCGCCGAGCATTCCCCGGCGCGGGTTGTTACCGATCAGCACCACCCGTGGTGATCGTTTGTTTATCGGTCTTCTCGGGAGCGCCTACCTGCATCTGCTGGTGATTGGCGTAACCGGCTGGAGCATCTGGGTGGCGTCCGCGCTGTCTGTGGTGTGGCTGTTGTCTGTGATGCGTTGGGGATAGCCACAGGCATCCCTTTTGATCCCAACCAGGAGGTCTCTATGTTCGATAAAAACAATAAGCTGCGACATAGCATTTCATTGGCCGCTGTCTTGGCCCTCAGTGGCCTGAGTGCTGCGGCCTGGGCTGATGCCTATGAGGATGCCGCGAAAAAATGGATTGGCAGCGAGTTCAAACCGTCCACTCTCACCGAAGCCCAGCAACTTGAAGAGTTGAAGTGGTTTATCAAGGCCGCCGAGCCGTTTCGTGGGATGAAGATCAATGTGGTGTCGGAAACCCTTACCACCCACGAGTACGAATCCAAGGTGCTGGCCAAGGCCTTCAGTGAAATCACCGGGATCAAGCTGACCCACGACCTGCTGCAGGAGGGCGATGTGGTGGAAAAACTGCAGACCCAGATGCAGTCGGACAAGAACATCTATGACGGCTGGGTCAACGATTCCGACCTGATCGGTACGCACTTTCGCTATGGCAAGACCGAATCCATCACCGACCTGATGGCCAATGAAGGCAAGGACTTCACCTCGCCGACCCTGGACCTCAAGGACTTTATCGGCATCTCGTTTACCACTGCGCCGGATGGCAAGATCTACCAGTTGCCCGACCAGCAATTTGCCAACTTGTACTGGTTCCGCGCCGACTGGTTCGAGCGGGCCGATCTCAAGGCCAAGTTCAAGGAAAAGTACGGCTATGAGTTGGGCGTCCCGGTGAACTGGTCGGCCTATGAAGATATCGCCAAGTTCTTCAGCGAAGACGTCAAGGAAATCGACGGCAAACGCGTCTATGGCCATATGGACTACGGCAAGAAGGATCCGTCCCTGGGCTGGCGTTTTACCGATGCCTGGTTCTCCATGGCCGGGGGCGGCGACAAGGGCCTGCCCAACGGCTTGCCGGTGGACGAGTGGGGCATTCGGGTCGAGGACTGCCACCCGGTGGGTTCCAGCGTGACCCGTGGCGGCGATACCAACGGCCCGGCCGCGGTGTTTGCCACGCAGAAATATGTCGACTGGATGCGCGCCTATGCGCCACCGGAAGCGGCGGGCATGACCTTCTCCGAGTCCGGGCCGGTACCGTCCCAGGGCAACATCGCGCAGCAGATTTTCTGGTACACCGCCTTTACTGCCGATATGACCAAGCCGGGCTTGCCGGTGATGAACGCCGATGGCACGCCGAAGTGGCGCATGGCACCATCACCACGCGGTCCATATTGGGAGGAGGGTATGAAGCTGGGGTATCAGGACGTGGGCTCCTGGACCTTCCTCAAATCCACGCCTGAGAAGCAAAAACTGGCGGCCTGGCTGTATGCGCAGTTCGTCACCTCGAAAACCGTGTCCTTGAAGAAAACCATCGTCGGCCTGACGCCAATCCGCGAATCGGACATCAACTCCCAGGCCATGACTGACCTGGCACCGAAACTCGGCGGCCTGGTGGAGTTCTATCGCAGCCCGGCGCGGGTGCAATGGACGCCGACCGGCACCAACGTGCCGGATTATCCGCGCCTGGCGCAGCTGTGGTGGAGCCATATCTCGGAAGCCGCCAGCGGCGAGAAAACCCCACAACAGGCGCTGGATGGCCTGGCCAAAGATCAGGACGCCATCATGACGCGCCTGGAGCGCTCCAAGGTGCAGCCGATCTGCGGGCCGAAGATGAACCCCGAGCGCGATGCCCAGTACTGGTTCGACCAGCCGGGTGCACCGAAGCCGAAACTGGCGAACGAAAAGCCCAAGGGTGAAACCGTGAACTATGCCGACTTGCTCAAGTCGTGGGAGGCGGCGCGTAAGTGAGGTAGGGCAGATAGCACAACGGCACCGTGAGGTGCCGTTTTTTGTGGTGTCGCTGCTACCGCCATCGCGGGCAAGCCCGCTCCCACATTGATCCGGTTTCATCATGAGAGCACGGTCATGTGTGGGAGCGGGCTTGCCCGCGATGGCGACAGCGGTGGCACCGCATATCTCCCCCCAGAAACGCAAAACGGCACCCAAGGGTGCCGTTCTGTTTACTGCTTGAGCCTAAGCGATCAACCCGCCATCACCGCATGCTGCACCAGGGTGAGCAACGGTTGTGGGTAGACACCCAGGAAGAACGCCAGCAGGGCAATGGCCAGCAGCATCACGCCACCGGCTTTTTGCTCCCAGTGCAGCTCGGCGTCCACACGGCGCAGGTTTGGCTCGATCAGGTACAGGGTGACCATCACGCGCAGGTAGTAGAACACGCCGATGGCGCTGCCCAGTACCAGGGAGGCTACCAGCCACCATTCGTGGGCTTCAACACCGGTCGCGACGATGTAGAACTTGCCGATAAAGCCGGCGGTCAGCGGGATACCGGCCAGGGACAGCATCATCACGGTCAGCACGGCGGTCAGGTACGGACGGCGCCAGAACAGGCCGCGGTATTCGTACAGGGCGTCGGCGTCCCGACCTTTGTAAGGCGAGGACATCAGGGTGATCACGCCGAACGCACCGAGGCTGGTGATCACGTAGGTGACCAGGTACACGCCGATGGCTTCCACGGCCAGGCCTTTGCTCGCCACCAGGGCGATCAGCAGGTAGCCGAAGTGGGCGATGGACGAGTAACCCAGCAGACGCTTGAGGTTGTTCTGGGTCAGGGCCAGCAGGTTACCGAACAGGATCGACGCAATGGCGATCACGGTCAGCACGTCGCTGAGTACGCCGGTGTTGGCGGCAGGGGAGATCTGGAACAGACGCACCATCACCGCAAACACTGCAACCTTGGACGCGGTAGCCAGGAACGCGGCTACCGGTGCCGGGGCGCCTTCGTACACGTCCGGGGTCCACAGGTGGAACGGTACCAGCGACAGCTTGAACGCCAGGCCGATCAGCATCATGGCCAGGCCCAGTTGGGCAAGCGGCGCAGGCATGCTGGTGGTGGCCAGTGCGTGGCCGATACCGCTGAAGCTCAGGCTACCGGCTTCGGCGTAGAGCAGGGCCATACCGAACAACAGGAACGCGGAACCGGCGGCCGACAGCACCATGTACTTGATGCCGGCTTCCAGGGAGCGCTTGTTGAAGAAGGCGTAGGCCACCAGGCCGTAGGTCGGGATCGACAGCAGTTCCAGGCCGATGAACAAGCCGGCCAGGTGCTGCGCGCTGACCAGCACGATACCGCCGGCCGCAGCCAGCAGGATCAGCAGGTACAGCTCTTCGCGGTTGCCCGGGTAGCCGGTGCCGCCTTCGCCGAGGTAAGCGTGGGCGAGGGTGACGCAGGCCAGTGTCGCAACCAGGATCAACGCGGTGTACAGCAGCGCGAAGTCATCGATCATCACCAGCGGGGTCACCGCCAGTGGGGCGACCTTGAGGGCCGGGATAATCGACAGCAAGGCCAGGTTAAGGCCTGCGGTAGACAGCAGGAACGTCTGTGAGTGATTGCGGCGCCAGGCGATTGCCAGCATCACCACCACAATGGTGAGGCTGGTAATCAGCAGCGGCGCAAGCGCGATAAAGTGTTGGATCGTGAATTCCATAGCGCTCTTACCGGGCCGAAGCGAGTTGAGTGAAGGCGGTGCTCAACCACTGCTGCACGCCATGCATCGTGGCGGCAGAGGTGTCGAGGAACGGTTGCGGATACACGCCGATATACACCAGCAATGCCGCAAGGCCGAGCACCATGATCAGTTCGCGAGCATCCATCCCTTTGAGGACAGCGTCCGACTTGGTCGGGCCGAAGTAGGCGCGGTGGATCATGATCAGCGAGTAGACCGAACCGAACACCAGGCCGGAGGTGGCAATCGCGGTGATCCACGGCGCACTGACGAAGCTGCCCATCAGGATCAGGAACTCGCCGACAAAGTTACCGGTGCCCGGCAAGCCCAGGGAGGCGGCTGCAAAGAACAGGCTGATCGCCGGCAGGTAGGCGATACGCGACCAGATGCCGCCCATTTCACGCATGTCACGGGTGTGCAGGCGCTCGTACAGTTGGCCACTGAGGATAAACAGTGCGGCTGCCGAAACACCGTGAGCCAGCATCTGGATCACCGCGCCTTGCAACGCCAACTGGCTGCCGGAGTAGATGCCGATCAGTACGAAACCCATGTGGGAAACGGACGAGAAGGCAATCAGACGCTTGATGTCGGTTTGTGCGAAGGCCAGGAACGCGCCGTAGAAGATCCCGATCAGACCCAGGGTCATGGCAATCGGCGCGAACTCGGCCGAAGCATTCGGGAACAGCGGCAGGGCGAAACGCAGCAGGCCGTAGGCCGCCGTCTTCAACAGGATACCGGCCAGGTCCACGGAACCTGCGGTGGGTGCCTGGGCGTGAGCGTCAGGCAACCAGGAGTGGAACGGTACCACTGGCAGCTTCACCGCGAAGGCGATGAAGAAACCGAGCATGAGAATGTACTCGGTGGTCATCGACATCTTGGTTTTCAACAGGTCGGCGTAGTTGAAGGTAATCACGCCGGTGTTGTTGAAGTTGACCAGGACCAGGCCCAGGATCGCCACCAACATGATCAGGCCGGAAGCCTGGGTGAAGATGAAGAACTTGGTCGCCGCGTAGATCCGGGTTTTCTTGCCGTCCGAAGAACTGTGACCCCAGAGCGCGATGAGGAAGTACATCGGCACCAGCATCATTTCCCAGAAGAAGAAGAACATGAACAGGTCCAGCGCAAGGAACACGCCGACAACGCCGCCCAGGATCCACATCAGGTTCAGGTGGAAGAAGCCCACGTGACGTTCGATTTCTTTCCAGGAGCAGAGTACCGAGAGGATACCCAGCAGGCCGGTCAGCAGGATCATCAACAGCGACAGGCCATCGAGGGCCAGGTGCACGTTGATGCCGAAGCGTTCGATCCAGACGTGCTTGAATTCAAGCGCGAAGGTTGGATCGACACCCGGTGCCGGAGCAAATGAATAGTCGCCATGGGCCCACAGCCAGAGGCCGAGTGCGAGTTCCAGGGACATGGTCAGCAACGCAATCCAGCGGGGCAGGGTAGCGCCGAAGCGCTCGCCCATCCAGCAGAGCAGGCCGCCGATAAAAGGGATCAGGATTAGCCAGGGCAGAATCATGACGGGCTCGTTTCCTTTCGCAAGTTCGCAAAGTTCATATCAGACCGCTACCACTACGATGGCGCCGATCACCAGCACGGCACCGGCCGCCATGGAAGCTGCATACCAACGCAATTGGCCGGTCTCGGTGCGGCTCAGGGCGGTGTGACCGGCCTTGGCGGCACGCGGGATCAAACCAATGGTCTGGTCGAGCGGGTCTTTGCGCAGTACATGGCTGATCGCAAGGTAAGGCTTGACGAACAGTTTGTCGTAGATCCAGTCGAAGCCCCAGGCAGCGAACCACCAGGCCGAAAGGAAGCGGCCAATGCCACTGTTGGCCACGGCAGTGACGAAGCGACGCTTGCCGAGGAACAACATGGCCGCCAGCAGGATACCGGCGATGGCGATGGCGCCCGAGGCGATTTCCAGGCTGTGCTTGGCGTCGCCGCCGGCATGCCCGACGCTTTGTGGCAGTACGCCAGCCAGTGGCGGGGTGATCATGGCGCCGACGAAGGTCGACAGGATGATCAGCACCGACAGTGGCAGCCAGTGGGAAATGCCGTGGCCTGCGTGGGCTTCGGTCTTGGCTTCACCGTGGAACGTGATGAAGATCAGGCGGAAGGTGTACAGCGAGGTCATGAATGCGCCAACCAGACCGGCATACAGCAGGCCTTGGTTACCGCTGGCAAAGGCTTCCCAGAGGATTTCGTCTTTGGAGTAGAAACCTGCGGTCACCAGTGGCAGGGCTGCAAGCGCCGCGCCGCCGACGATGAAGCTGGCGTAGGCCAATGGCAGTTTCTTCCACAGGCCGCCCATCTTGAAGATGTTCTGCTCGTGGTGGCAGGCAACGATCACCGCACCGGACGCAAGGAACAGCAGGGCCTTGAAGAAGGCGTGGGTCATCAGGTGGAAGATCGCGCCGTCCCAGGCGCCGACGCCCAGGGCCAGGAACATGTAGCCGATCTGGCTCATGGTCGAGTAAGCGAGGATCCGCTTGATGTCGGTCTGCACCAGCGCGGCGAAGCCGGCCAGCACCAGGGTCACGCCACCCACCAGGCCCACCAGGTGCAGGATTTCCGGCGCCAGGGTGAACAGGCCGTGGGTACGGGCGATCAGGTAGACACCGGCGGTCACCATGGTTGCGGCGTGGATCAGTGCCGAAACCGGGGTAGGACCGGCCATGGCGTCTGCCAGCCAGGTTTGCAGTGGCAGTTGTGCCGACTTACCGACAGCGCCGCCCAGCAGCATCAGGGTTGCCAGGGTGATCCAGAAGTCGCCGACCTGGAATTTCTGCGGTGCCAGCACCAGCAGTTCCTGGATATTCAGCGTGCCCACCTGTTGGAACAGGATGAACAGGCCGATGGCCATGAACACGTCGCCGATCCGGGTCACGACAAACGCCTTGAGTGCCGCGTTACCGTTGTTGCGGTTGCTGTAGTAGAAACCGATCAACAGGTACGAGCACAGGCCCACGCCTTCCCAGCCGAAGTACAGGAACAACAGGTTATCGCCCAGCACCAGGAACAGCATGCTGGCGATAAACAGGTTGGTGTAGGCGAAGAAGCGCGAGTAACCGGCCTCACCGCGCATGTACCAGGACGCGAACAGGTGGATCAGGAAGCCCACGCCCACCACCACGCCGAGCATGGTGATCGACAGGCCGTCGACGTAGAGGGCGAAGTCAGGCTTGAAGCCTTCGACCGCCATCCACTGCCACAGCACCAGGGTGTAGTGACCCGCTTCTGGTGGCGCAACGTTGAATTGCCAGATGACGTAGGCGGCGACAATCGCCGACAGGCCAATGGAACCCACGCCGACCAGGGCCGAGAGGTTTTCCGACCAGCGTCCACGGGAGAACGACAGCAGCAGGAAACCGATCAGGGGAAATACGAAAGTCAGAAAGATCATGTTCATCCGCGCATCTCACTGGCAGCGTCGATATCAAGCGTGTGGAAGCGACGATACAGTTGCAGCAGGATCGCCAGGCCAATACTGGCCTCGGCGGCTGCCAGGCTGATCACCAGGATGAACATCACTTGCCCATCCGGCTGGCCCCAACGCGCACCCGCCACGATGAAGGCCAGTGCAGCAGCGTTCATCATGATTTCCAGGCTCATCAACACGAACAGAATGTTACGGCGAACCATCAGGCCGACCAGGCCAAGGCAGAACAGGATGCCGGCGACCGCCAGACCATGCTCCAAAGGGATAGCAGGCATCGTCATTGCTCCTTGGCTTCGTTGCGGCCCAAGTGGAAGGCAGTGATGGCTGCAGCGAGCAGCAGCATCGAAGCCAGTTCGACCACCAGCAGGTACGGGCCGAACAGGCTGATGCCCACGGCCTTGGCGTCCACGGTGGTGTGGCCGATGGCCTGGCCGCTCTGGTGAGCGAACAGTACATACAGCAGTTCAGCCAGCAGCAGCGCTGCCAGGATCACCGGGCCAAGCCAGATGCCGGGCTTGAGCCAGACGCGCTCCTGGGCGACCGAAGCCGGCCCCAGGTTGAGCATCATCACCACAAACACGAACAGCACCATGATGGCGCCAGCGTAGGCGATCACTTCCAGGACACCGGCAAACGGTGCGCCGAGGCTGAAAAAGGTCATGGCCACGGCGATCAGCGAAATGATCAGGTAGAGCAGGGCGTGCACGGGGTTGGTGTTGGTGATCACGCGAAGCGTGGACACCACTGCAATACCCGATGCGAAATAGAAAGCGAATTCCATCTTTCTTCCTTAAGGCAGCAAGCTCTTCACGTTGATCGGCTCGGCTTCGTTTTGTGCGGCGCCCTTGGGCTTACCGGCAACGGCCATACCTGCAACACGATAGAAGTTGTAATCAGGGTTTTTACCGGGACCAGAGATCAACAGATCTTCTTTCTCGTACACCAGGTCCTGACGTTTGAACTCGGCCATTTCGAAATCCGGTGTCAGCTGGATTGCGGTGGTCGGGCAAGCTTCCTCGCAGAGGCCGCAGAAAATGCAGCGCGAGAAGTTGATGCGGAAGAAGTCCGGGTACCAGCGACCGTCTTCGGTTTCAGCTTTCTGCAGGGAGATACAGCCAACCGGGCACGCCACGGCGCACAGGTTGCAGGCTACGCAACGCTCTTCGCCATCGGGGTCGCGGGTCAGTACGATACGGCCGCGATAACGCGGCGGCAGGTACACCGCTTCTTCCGGGTATTGCAGGGTGTCGCGTTTGCGAAAGCCATGGCCGAAAACCATCACCAGGCTTCGCAACTGGGTACCGGTACCCTTAACGATGTCGCCAATATATTTGAACATGGGTCAAATCCTCACTGAACCGCGCCCGCTGGCGTGTTCAACAACACAACGGCAGCAGTCACCAGCAAATTGATCAGGGTCAGCGGCAGGCAGAAGCGCCAGCTGAAATCCATCACCTGGTCGTATCGTGGACGCGGAATGGAAGCGCGCAGCAGGATAAACAACATGATGAAGAACGCGGTCTTGAGGAAGAACCAGAAGAACGCCAACTGCGGCAGGATGCCGAACGGACCGTGCCAGCCGCCGAAGAACAGCGTGACCAGCAGGGCCGAGATCAAGATGATGCCGATGTACTCACCGACGAAGAACATGCCCCATTTCATGCCGGCATATTCAATGTGGTAACCGTCGGCCAGTTCCTGTTCCGCTTCGGGCTGGTCGAAAGGGTGACGGTGAGTCACGGCCACGCCAGCGATGAAGAAGGTACAGAAGCCGAAGAACTGCGGAATGATGAACCACAGGTTCTGTGCCTGGTACTCGACGATGTCGCGCATGTTGAACGAGCCCACCTGCACCACGATGCCCATCAGCGCCAGGCCCATGAACACTTCGTAGGACACAGTCTGGGCCGAGGCCCGCAAGCTGCCCAGCAGGGCGAACTTGTTGTTACTGGCCCAGCCGGCGAACAGCACCGCGTAGACCGACAGACCGGCCATGGCGAAGAAGAACAGCAAGCCGATGTTCAGGTCCGCCACGCCCCAGGTCGGGGTGATCGGGATGATCGCGAAGGCGATCAGCAAGGCGCTCATGGCCACGACCGGTGCCAGGGTGAAGATCACCTTGTCGGCAAACGGCGGGGTCCAGTCTTCCTTGAAGAACATTTTCAGCATGTCGGCAGCGATCTGGAACATACCAAATGGGCCAACGCGGTTCGGACCGTAACGGTCCTGCCACCAGCCCAGCAGGCGACGTTCGACGAAGCTGAGCAGGGCGCCCGCGACGACCACGGCCAACAGGATCACGATGGCCTTGACGACCGAGATGATCACGTCGATCACTTCAGGGGTGAACCAGGTCATTGCGCTGCCTCCTGCAGACCGTCAACGGTTTGGCCAAAGATCGCAGGAGGAATCCCGGCGAGGCCTTTTGGCAGTGCAACCAGGCCAGCACCCAGCTCGTCGTTGATGCGCAGCGGCAGACGCAGGGTCTGGCCGGCTACGTTCACGCTGAGTAGGGCACCATCGTTGACGCCCAGGCGATCGGCTTCGGACTTGGCCACGGACACGTAGGCTTGTGGAATGCGCTCTTGCACCGGTGCGGCTTTGGAAGAGGTCTCTTCGCTGCCGAACAGGTGGAAGAACGGCACAACCTGCCAGGTGCCCTGGGCCGGGTTGAACGGACGCGGTACTGCAGCGAACCAGTTCAGCGAATCGCCGGTGCTTTCGATCAGGCGGGTGCCCGGGTCGCCAGCGCGGATATGACCACCGACTTCGTCCTGGAACTTGTTCCAGGCCTGCGGCGAGTTCCAGCCCGGCGACCAGGCAAATGGCACCTGCTGACGGGGCTCGACCGAACCCGAGTAGCCTTCCATGGAGAAGGCGAACGCGGTGTCGTTGTCTTGCGGGGTACGCGGTTCGTGCACGCTGATATCCGCGCGCATGGCGGTACGCCCGGAGTAACGCAGCGGTTCACGGGCCAGCTTCATGCCCTTGATGCGGAACGCGGCGGACGGTGCGGCATCGACGATACGCGCCAACTGCGGTGCGCTCGCGGCGACGGCTGCGGTGACGTGGTCGAGCTGGGTCCAGTCGATCGGCTGGTTCAGCAGGGTTGCGCGCAGGGCATGCAGCCAGCGCCAGCCTTCGTGAACCAGGATGCTGGCGTCCATGTACTTTGGATCGAACACCTGGAAGAAGCGCTGGGCGCGGCCTTCCTGGCTGACCAGGGTCCCGTCGCCTTCGGCGAAGGTGGCGGCTGGCAGCACCAGGTGGGCGCGGTCGCTGGTGGCGGTCTTCTGGTGATCGGCGACGATCAGCACTTTGGCAGCATTCAGCGCGGCATCGACCTTGGTCGCATCGGTGCGGGTGTACAGGTCGTTTTCCAGTACCACGATGGCGTCCGCAGTGCCGTCGATCACGGCCTGCAGGGCGCTGTCCAGGGACTCGCCACCGAGCATGGCCAGGCCAAGGCTGTTGGCTTCCGGCACGACCAGGCTGATGGAGCCGTTCTTCTCGCGCAGCTTCAAGGCTTTGGCGATGTTGGCGGCGGCCTCGATCAGCGCCTTGGAACCCAGCGAGGTACCGGCAATGATCAGTGGACGCTTGGCCGCCAGCAGGGCATCGGCGATGCGCTGGGCCAGGGCTGCAGCTTCTGCGTCCAGGCCTTCGACGGCAGGGGCGCTGGCGTCGAGGGCGTGGGCCACGGCGAAACCGATGCGAGCCAGGTCGTCGGGTGCTGCGTGTACGCATTCTTCGGCGATATCGTCGAGCTTGGTTTCAGCCAGGCTGGCGATAAACAGCGGGTTCAGCGCGTGCTGGCCGATGTTTTTCACCGCGGCGTCGAGCCACGGCTGGACGCGCATGGCGTCGGCCATTTCTTCGGCCTTGCCTTTGACCGACTGGCGCAGCGACAGGGCGATACGTGCGGCGGTCTGGGTCAGGTCTTCACCGAGCACGAAAATCGCGTCGTGGTCTTCGATGTCGCGCATGTTCGGTACTGGCAGCGGGCTGTCATTGAGCACTTGCAGGACCAGGCGAATGCGCTCCAGCTCACCGGCTTCAATACCGCTGTAGAAGTGCTCGGCGCCTACCAGCTCGCGCAACGCGTAGTTGCTTTCGAGGCTGGCGCGTGGCGAACCGATACCCACGATGTTGCGCCCGCGCAGCAGGTCAGCGGCTTTATCCAGCGCCGCGTCCAGGCTCAGCTTGGCGCCATCGGCCAGCAATGGCTGGCGAGGGCGGTCTTCGCGGTTGACGTAGCCATAGCCGAAACGGCCACGGTCGCACAGGAAGTACTGGTTGACCGAACCGTTGAAGCGGTTTTCGATGCGACGCAGTTCGCCATAGCGCTCGCCCGGGGAGATGTTGCAACCGCTGGAGCAGCCATGGCAGATGCTCGGCGAGAACTGCATGTCCCACTTGCGGTTGTAGCGCTCGGAGTGGGTCTTGTCGGTAAACACACCGGTCGGGCAGACCTCGGTGAGGTTGCCGGAGAACTCGCTTTCGAGCACGCCGTCTTCAACGCGACCGAAGTACACGTTGTCGTGGGCGCCGAATACGCCCAGGTCGGTGCCGCCGGCGTAATCTTTATAGAAGCGCACGCAGCGATAGCAGGCGATGCAGCGGTTCATTTCGTGGGAAATGAACGGGCCGAGGTCCTGGTTCTGGTGGGTACGCTTGGTGAAGCGATAACGGCGCTCGTTGTGGCCGGTCATCACCGTCATATCTTGCAGGTGGCAGTGACCGCCTTCCTCACAGACCGGGCAGTCGTGGGGGTGGTTGGTCATCAGCCATTCGACAACGCTGGCGCGGAACGCCTTGGATTCATCATCGTCGATGGAAATCCAGGTGTTGTCGGTGGCCGGCGTCATGCAGGACATAACGATACGACCACGGGTGTCGTTTTCGTCGGTGTACTGCTTGACCGCACACTGGCGACAGGCACCGACGCTACCAAGCGCGGGGTGCCAGCAGAAATAAGG
This sequence comes from Pseudomonas sp. MF5691, assembly GCF_016405645.1. Taxonomy (NCBI): domain Bacteria; kingdom Pseudomonadati; phylum Pseudomonadota; class Gammaproteobacteria; order Pseudomonadales; family Pseudomonadaceae; genus Pseudomonas; species Pseudomonas sp. MF5691. The sequence continues at coordinate 73,449 of NZ_JAEKDC010000013.1, read as the reverse complement.
GATGTCGAGGCCTAGTGACAGACACGCCTGTAACAGGTTGTCCGCCCCATCGACTTCGAGCGCTTTGCCGTCTACGTGGATAGTGGCCATGGTTCAAAGTTCTTCGTTGGCCCGTTGTCAGCGGGCGTGGCTAATGGAATCTTGTTATTCATGTGCATCAACACAGCCTTCAAGGCGTCAGCACATGACAAGGCGAAGGGCACGGACCCTTCGCCTATTGAAGCGTTACGCGCCGACTACGATCGGCTTTGCCAGAGGCGGGACGGCGGCGCTTTTGGGCGCGATGCCGGCTTCGAACTCCGAGCGGAAGTACTTGATTGCGCTGCCCAGTGGCTCCACGGCGCCCGGTGCGTGAGCACAGAAGGTCTTGCCCGGGCCGAGGAAACCCACGAGGCCCAGCAGGGTCTCGATATCCCCCGGCTGGCCTTCGCCTTTCTCGATCGCCATCAGGAGTTTGACGCTCCATGGCAAGCCATCGCGGCACGGGGTGCAGAAGCCACAGGATTCGCGAGCGAAGAACTGCTCCATGTTGCGCAGCAGCGAGACCATGTTCACGGTGTTGTCCACCGCCATCGCCAGGCCGGTACCCATCCGGGTGCCCACCTTGCCGATGCCGCCGGCATACATCTGTGCGTCGAGGTGCTCGGGCAACAGGAAACCGGTGCCGGCGCCGCCTGGCTGCCAGGCCTTGAGGGTGTAGCCGTCGCGCATGCCGCCGGCGTAGTCCTCGAACAGCTCACGGGCGGTCACGCCGAATGGCAGTTCCCACAGGCCAGGGTTCTTGACCTTGCCGGAGAAGCCCATGAGCTTGGTGCCCATGTCTTCGCTGCCTTCGCGGGCCAGGGATTTGTACCAGTCCACGCCGTCGGCGATGATCGCCGGCACGTTGCACAGGGTCTCGACGTTGTTCACGCACGTAGGCTTGCCCCACACGCCAACGGCGGCAGGGAAGGGCGGCTTGGAGCGTGGGTTGGCGCGGCGGCCTTCGAGGGAGTTGATCAGGGCGGTTTCTTCACCGCAGATATAACGCCCGGCGCCGGTATGCACGAACAGTTCGAAGTCAAAACCCGAACCGAGGATGTTCTTGCCCAACAGGCCTGCGGCCTTGGCTTCGGCCACGGCACGGTTCAGGTGCTTGGCGGCGGTGGTGTATTCGCCACGCAGGAAGATGTAGCCCCGGTAGGTTTTCAGCGCACGGGCACTGATCAGCATGCCTTCGATCAGCAGATGGGGCAGTTGCTCCATCAGCATGCGGTCTTTCCAGGTGTTGGGCTCCATCTCATCCGCGTTGCACAGCAGGTAACGGATGTTGATGGATTCGTCTTTAGGCATCAGGCCCCACTTCACACCCGTGGGGAAGCCTGCACCACCGCGACCTTTAAGGCCTGCGTCCTTCACGGTCTGGACGATATCGTCCTGGGCCATGTCGGCAAAGGCTTTGCGCGCTGCGGCGTAACCGTTCTTGGCCTGGTACTCGTCAAGCCATACCGCCTCGCCGTCGTCACGCAGGCGCCAGGTCAGCGGGTGAGTCTCGGCCGAACGCTTGATCAGGTTGGCGGGACCAAAGGAAGTCAGGGTCATGGGTAGCCCTCGAGCAATTGGGTGACGCCAGCAGCCTGGACGTCACCGAATGTGTCGTCGTCGATCATCAACGCCGGCGCCTTGTCACAGTTGCCCAGGCAGCACACTGGCAGCAGCGTGAAGCGACCGTCTGCTGTGGTTTGGCCCAGGCCGATGCCCAGCTTGCTCTGGATCGCGTCGACCACCGACTCGTGGCCGCCGATGTAGCAGACCATGCTGTCGCACACGCGAATGATGTGGCGACCGACCGGCTGGCGGAAGATCTGGCTGTAGAACGTCGCCACGCCTTCCACATCGCTGGCCGGGATGCCGAGGATCTCGCCGATGGCGTAGAGGGCACCGTCGGGTACCCAGCCACGTTCCTTCTGGACGATCTTCAAGGCTTCGATCGACGCCGCGCGCGGGTCTTCGTAGTGATGCAGCTCGTGCTCGATGGCCGAGCGCTCGGTTTCACTCAAGGTGAAACGGTCTGTCTGGATAAGCGTGCTGTTCATGCTTAGCGGTCCACGTCGGCCATAACGAAATCGATACTACCCAGGTACGCAATCAAGTCCGCGACCATCTCGCCTTTGATCACCGAAGGGATCTGCTGCAAGTGGGCAAAGCTTGGGGTACGAATCCGGGTGCGGTAGCTCATGGTGCCGCCATCGCTCGTCAGGTAATAACTGTTGATACCCTTGGTCGCTTCGATCATCTGGAAGGACTCGTTGGCCGGCATGACCGGGCCCCACGAGACTTGCAGGAAGTGCGTGATCAGGGTTTCGATGTGCTGCAGGGTGCGCTCTTTAGGCGGCGGCGTGGTCAGCGGGTGATCCGCCTTGTACGGGCCGGCCGGCATGTTGCGCATGCACTGCTCGATGATTTTCAGGCTCTGGCGCATTTCTTCGACGCGCACGATGCAACGGTCGTAGGCATCGCCGTTGGCCGCCAGCGGGACTTCGAACTCGAAGTTCTCGTAGCCGGAGTACGGGCGCGCCTTGCGCAGGTCGAAATCGCAACCGGTGGAACGCAGGCCAGCACCGGTGACGCCCCATTCCAGGGCCTCCTTGGTGTTGTACTGGGCGACGCCGATGGTCCGGCCCTTGAGGATGCTGTTATCCAGCGCAGCCTTTTGGTACTCGTCCAGACGCTTGGGCATCCAGTCGATGAATTCCTTGACCAGGCGCTCCCAGCCGTTCGGCAGGTCGTGGGCCACACCGCCGATGCGGTACCAGGCCGGGTGCAGGCGGAAGCCGGTGATGGCTTCGATGACCTTGTACGCACGCTGACGGTCGGTGAAGGTGAAGAACACCGGGGTCATGGCGCCGACGTCCTGGATATAGGTACCCAGGAACAGCAGGTGGCTGGTGATCCGGAAGAACTCGGCCATCATGATGCGGATGGTGTCGACGCGGTCCGGAACCTTGATCCCGGCCAGCTTCTCGACCGAGAGCACGTACGGCAGGTTGTTCATCACGCCGCCGAGGTAGTCGATACGGTCGGTGTACGGGATGAAGCTGTGCCAGGACTGGCGTTCGGCCATTTTCTCGGCACCACGGTGGTGGTAGCCGATGTCCGGTACGCAGTCGACGATTTCTTCGCCGTCCAGTTGCAGGATGATGCGGAAGGCACCGTGGGCCGAAGGGTGGTTCGGGCCCAGGTTGAGGAACATGTAGTCCTCGTTGGTGCCGGAGCGTTTCATGCCCCAGTCTTCCGGACGGAAGCGTGCCGCTTCTTCTTCAAGCTGTTGCTTGGCCAGGTTGAGGCTGAACGGATCGAATTCGGTGGCGCGGGCAGGGAAGTCCTTGCGCAGCGGGTGACCTTCCCAGGTTGGCGGCATCATGATGCGCGTCAAGTGCGGGTGGCCCGGGAAGTCGATGCCGAACATGTCCCAGACTTCGCGTTCGTACCAGATGGCGTTCGGCCAGATACCGGTCACGGTCGGGATGCTCAGGTCGCTTTCCGACAGGGCGACCTTGATCATCACGTCGCTGTTACGTTCCAGCGACATCAGGTGATAGAACACGGTGAAATCAGCGCCGCTCGGCAGCCCCTGGCGCTTGGTGCGCAGACGCTCGTCCACGCCATGCAGGTCATAGAGCATGACGTACGGCTTGGGCAGGTTGCGCAGGAAGGTCAGGACTTCGACGAGCTTGGCACGCGCCACCCACAGCACCGGCATACCGGTGCGTGTGGCCTGGGCAGTGAAGGCGTCAGGGCCAAAACGGTTATTGAGTTCGACGACCACATCCTGGTCGTCTGCCTTATAAGGCGGGATGTACAGAGCACTGCCTGTAGTCATGGTTTTTATCGCTTTCGGTCAACGTAAAGAATGAAGCCAGGTTTTCGTTCTATAAAAGAAGCGGTTCTGGATCAGACTTCGTCGGGGCTGCGCAGGTTGGTGACTGCGATTCGCTGTTCGCGGCGCTGTTCCTTTTGTGACGGCATCTCGGCGCGGTACACGCCTTGATCGCCGACAACCCAGGACAGTGGGCGACGCTCCTTGCCAATCGACTCCTGCAGCAGCATCAAGCCTTGCAGGAAAGCTTCAGGGCGGGGCGGGCAGCCAGGCACGTAGACGTCCACGGGCAGGAACTTGTCGACCCCCTGAACCACGGAGTAGATGTCGTACATGCCACCGGAGTTGGCGCACGAACCCATGGAGATAACCCACTTCGGCTCGAGCATCTGCTCGTAGAGACGCTGGATGATCGGCGCCATCTTGATAAAGCAGGTACCGGCGATAACCATGAAATCCGCCTGACGCGGCGATGCCCGGATAACCTCGGCGCCAAAGCGCGCGATGTCGTGGGGCGCCGTGAAGGCGGTGGTCATTTCCACGTAGCAGCACGAAAGGCCGAAGTTGTACGGCCACAGGGAGTTCTTACGCCCCCAGTTGACCGCGCCACTCAGCACGTCTTCCAGCTTGCCCATGTAGATGTTTTTGTGGACTTGGTCTTCTAACGGATCGGAGACGGTTTCCCGCTCGCCGATGGGGTACTGATCGTTAGGAGCATCCGGGTCGATCCTGGTGAGATTGTATTGCATCGCCAAAGCCTCATTGTTTCAGCTTCGCTTGCCGCTTGCGACGAGCTTCCGGAGCCCAGTCAAGGGCGCCCACTCGGAACAGGTAGACAAGACCTGCCAACAGAATTGCTATGAAAACGAGAGCTTCGACGAATCCGGTCCAGCCGCTTTCGCGGACGGACACAGACCAGGCAAAGAGAAAGAGGGCTTCGATATCGAAGATCACGAACAGCATCGCGACCAGATAGAATTTGGCTGAGAGCCGCAAGCGGGCGCCACCTGTAGGTAGCATGCCGGACTCGAACGGTTCGTTTTTGCTGCGGCCCCAGGCTTTTGACCCGAGGAGGCTGGAAACACCGAGCATGAAGGCGCAGAGGCCGACAACACCGAGGAGGAAAATGGCAAAGCCCCAGTTGTGGGCCATGAGTCCTGTCGCTTCGGTCATGCTGGAAATCCTTAACAGAGAGCAAAGGTCTCTGAGCTCGAAAAAGTAACGACGCAGTGACGATATGTCGCAGCGCAATCAATCGCGGTGATTTTATGGCTAAACACCTAGCAAGTAAAATTCCTGTGGCTAAATTATTCGCTGAAATAAGGACATAGTGCACCTTTGTGGGGCTGTAGCCCAGACGCTGCGGGCATTAGCTTGATTTTAATCAATTGTGTTTTGTTTAGGGTGTAACGAAGTTTTATTGCTCTAAATGATAATGAATATTGTTTGCGAGAGTTTTAAGCGGGTGTTGAGTGCGTCGCGGGGAAAGTTGTTGTTACTTGCCCGTATGGCGCAAGTTGCCAGCGCGCAACTTTTAACTGATTTTTCCTAAGCCAATACCGCTCTGGATCAAGGTTTTGCTCAAAAAGTCGTTTTGACTCGGTTTCTGTGGGAGTCGGGCTTTTCGGATCGCCGCATCGCCGCGATGGCGGTGGGGCATTAGGCAAATGGGTGGCTGAAACGCCGCTACCGCAGGCAGGCCAGCTCCCACATTGGGTTTCGGGAGGGGGGCAGTAACCTTTCGCCCAGGCAAAAAAACGCCCCGAACCAGTCGGGGCGTCAGATCGTGCGGCACTGCGGTTAGCTTTCTATCGGGCCCGCAATGGCCGTGTACTCAGGTCACTTAGTGAAACTGTTCTTCTTCGGTCGAGCCGGTTAGCGCGGTCACGGACGAGGTGCCGCCCTGGATCACGGTGGTCATGTCGTCGAAGTAGCCGGTGCCCACTTCCTGCTGGTGCGCCACGAAGGTGTAGCCTTTGGCGGCGTCAGCGAATTCCTGCTCTTGCAGCTTCACGTAGGCAGTCATGTCGTTGCGGGCGTAGTCGTGCGCCAGGTTGAACATGCTGTGCCACATGTTGTGAATGCCGGCCAGGGTGATGAACTGGTGCTTGTAGCCCATGGCGGACAGTTCGCGCTGGAACTTGGCGATGGTCGCGTCGTCCAGGTTCTTCTTCCAGTTGAAAGAAGGCGAGCAGTTGTAGGACAGCAGTTGGTCCGGGTATTCCTTCTTGATCGCCTCGGCGAAGCGACGGGCTTCGTCCAGGTCTGGCTTGGCGGTTTCGCACCAGATCAGGTCGGCGTACGGTGCGTAGGCCAGGCCGCGGGCAATTGCTTGATCCAGGCCGGCGCGTACCTTGTAGAAACCTTCCTGGGTGCGCTCGCCAGTCACGAACGGCTGGTCGTACGGGTCGCAGTCCGAAGTCAGCAGGTCAGCAGCGTTGGCGTCGGTACGGGCCAGGATGATGGTCGGCGTGCCGGCAACGTCAGCTGCCAGACGGGCAGCGGTCAGCTTCTGTACGGCTTCCTGGGTCGGAACCAGTACCTTGCCGCCCATGTGGCCGCATTTTTTCACGGAAGCCAGTTGGTCTTCGAAGTGCACGCCGGCGGCGCCTGCTTCGATCATGCTTTTCATCAACTCGTAGGCGTTCAGTACACCACCGAAACCGGCTTCGGCGTCAGCCACGATTGGCGCGAAGTAGTCGATGTAGCCTTCGTCGCCCGGACCTTTACCGGCTTTCCACTGGATCTGGTCGGCGCGGCGGAACGAGTTGTTGATGCGCTTGACCACGGTCGGCACGGAGTCCACCGGGTACAGCGATTGGTCAGGGTACATGGACTCGGCGGAGTTGTTGTCCGCAGCCACTTGCCAGCCGGACAGGTAGATCGCCTGGATACCGGCCTTGACTTGTTGCACAGCCTGGCCGCCGGTCAGGGCGCCCATGCAGTTGACGAAATCTTTCTCGGGGCGGAAGGACGGCTTGGCGCCCTGGGTAACCAGCTTCCACAGCTTCTCGGCGCCCAGTTTTGCAAAGGTGTGCTCGGGTTGAACCGAGCCGCGCAGGCGGACGACGTCAGCAGCGGAGTAAGCGCGAGTCACGCCTTTCCAGCGTGGGTTTTCAGCCCAGTCTTTTTCAAGGGCTGCAATTTGCTGTTCGCGTGTCAGTGCCATGGGGAAAAACCTCGTCGCGTCTTTTGTGGAAAAACTACTGGGTTGAAAATTCCGTTTTGCCAGCCACGCATTCAGTACGTGGTTATGGCTGCTCGCTGACCAGAAGCTTAGGCGGTCAAGTTGGGCTTGGCGGGGAAGGCGACGGGATGAACGATAGGCTCAAGGGAGAAAGTGAGCAGGTAGAGGCGAACCGAGAACAGTCTTCGGGCGTCGTGGGCCTTTGTACGATCCAACAGTGTGTTGCCGGGTTACCTGGTTAGCTTCCGTCCCTCGGGACAACTTCGTTCCAGTCGCAACCTCGTCAAACACGCCTTGTGGGCGGTACAGACACGAATCGGCTCAGGTGGGTAACTTGGAGCGACGATCCGAAGGCCCTTGCCAGGGCCCCTGATTAGCGGGAGCGAGGCCATCATGCCCATGCTTTTTTGGATCGTCAAATGTTTTGTAGTGCTTTTTTTATGGCACTACATCTTTGGTCTAATACGACTAATCAGTCAGTTTTTGGTGCTTCAGTTCAAGGTGTCGACTTTGACCCGCACTGTCAGGTCGTCCCGGCCCTGGGTCGAGTAGGTGCGGGTCGCGCCCTGTTTGTCGGCCTGGGTCTGGCGATTGATGCCGGCCAGGGTGATCCACTCACCCAGGCGCCCGCTGACGGTTGTGTCGGTACTTTGCACGTTCACTACATCGGGACGCTCCTGGCTCATGCGGTCACGATTGGTGCTGATGCTCAGGTGCACGGTCTCGCCGGTGACGCTGGCGGTGACATAGAAGCCCTGGGTGACGTTGCGGTACTGGGTCTGGTTTTGCGGGCGGCCATAGGCGTCGGGCTGGGTGGTGGTCAGTGGCACGCTCTGGCCGACCTGGATCAGTGCGGGCACGCCTTCGCTGGCCTGGATCTGCTGGATCCCGCCGTCACGGCTTTCGGTGCTGTAGGTGATGACCTGGCGGTTGGCCTGCTGATTGTTTTCGTTGGTGTCGACGGTGATCAGCAAGCGTTTGGAGGGTGTATCCAGTTGTGCGAGCAGGGCGCGCAGGGCCTGGATCCTGTCGGGCTCGGCATTGACGATCAACTGATTGCCGTAGGCGCTGACAGTGCCGTCCTTGCCAATGAAATTCTGCGCCACGGGTAACAGGTCGGCGCTGGTGCGGTTGTTCAAGGGTACGACTTCGGTGGCTGCCATTGTCGAAAAGCTGACGGCCACGAGCAGGCTGGCGACTAGGGTGCGTAGGGACATGTCCGTTATCTCTGCAAGTCATTTGGGCTTGATGGTGCCAGTTTATCGGCCCGGCGGGGCGCAAGTTGAATCGTAGACGGCAAAAGGCCCTGGCATCGGTGGATGGCAGGGCCTTTTTGGGGGGCTGCTAATGACGCCTTCGCGAGCAAGCCCGCTCCCACTGTTGACCGCATTTCAGGGGTCGAGCTCGATCAAGTGTGGGAGCGGGCTTGCTCGCGAAGGGAGCGACTGGGTCTAAAGTCAGCCCTCGCGTTCCATATCAACATGGGGAATCCCGACTTCCAGGAATTCCCCGCTGACGATCTTGAACCCCAACCGCTCATAGAACGGCGCGGCATACACCTGTGCGCTGAGGAACTGCCGGGTCTGGCCGCGTTTCTCGGCCTCGCCAATCACCGCTTCCATCAGTTTGTCGCCGACCTTCAGCCCGCGCCAGTCCTTGAGGACCGACACGCGACCGATCTCGCCGCTGGGCAGCAGGCGCGCCGTGCCAATGGGGAAGTCGCCTTCGAACGCGAGGAAATGCATGGCCCCGGCGTCGTCTGCGTCCCATTCCAGCTCAGGTGGAACCGATTGTTCAGCGATAAATACCGCTTCACGAATGCGCCGAATCTCGGCGATATCCTTTTGCCAGTCCGCGACACTTACGTGAATTTTATTCATCGGCAAACCCCAGGCTTCCTTGCTTGACCAGTTCGCACAGCAGGTCGCGGCCATCTTCATCAATCAGCCACGGGCCCAGGTTGTCGACGTGCAGGGCGTCGGCCGCGCAGATCAACTTCAACAGCTCGCGCAGTTTGCCCGGCAGGTAACGGCTCTGGCCGCTGGCGAACAGCAATACATCGTCGTCCACTTCCGACCAGGCCAGGCGCGCGCTTGGGTTGCGGATCAGGACTGCACCGTCTTCCAGGCTGCTGATTACTTCATCCTGCGCCAGCTCTTCGGGGCCGGCGACCAGTTCCGGGTAGCGCGGCTCGGTCATGAATTGGCCGAACCAGGTCAGCAGCATGCGCTCGTCGCTCATGTGCTCGGCCAGCAGGCTTTTCAGGCGGTCGAGGGCGTCGCTCTGGATCTGGTGCGGGTCACTGACGGGCTGGACGTCGGCGTCGGTGTAGCGCTCTTCATCCGTCAGGTACTGGCTGAGGAAGTCGGTGAAGTGGGTCAGCACTTCGGCGGCGCTCGGTGCACGGAAGCCGACCGAGTAGGTCATGCAGTCATCTTCGGCGATGCCGAAGTGCGCCAGGCGCGGCGGCAGGTAGAGCATGTCGCCAGGCTCCAGCACCCATTCGGCGCTCTCTTCGAATTCGGCTAGGATGCGCAGGTCGGCGTGTTGCAGCAGCGGGCTCTCCGAGTTGCACATCTGGCCGATCTTCCAGTTGCGCTTGCCATGGGCCTGCAGCAGGAACACATCGTAGTTATCGAAGTGCGGGCCTACGCTGCCACCAGGGGCGGCAAAGCTGATCATCACGTCGTCGATGCGCCAGCTTGGCAGGAAGCGGAACTGCTCCAGCAACTCGGCCACTTCCGGTACGAACTGGTCGACCGCCTGCACCAGCAGGGTCCACTCGCGCTCGGGCAGGGTGCTGAAGGCATCTTCGGCAAATGGGCCGCGACGCAGCTCCCACGGGCGCTCGCCGTGCTCGATCACCAGGCGCGACTCGACTTCTTCTTCCAGCGCCAGGCCGGCCAGTTCGTCGGCGTCGATCGGGCTTTCGAAATCAGGGATGGCCTGGCGGATCAGCAGTGGTTTTTTCTGCCAGTAGTCGCGCAGGAATTCCCTTGCCGTGATGCCGCCCAGAAGTTGAAGAGGAATATCAGGATTCATGTGTAACCTATTGAAAAAAAGCACTTTTCAGACGGGAATAAAAACGCCCGGCGCTGCCGGGCGTCTTAAGGGGTCAAGCCGCAATCAGATGCGTTTGGCTTGGTCTACAGCGTTGCCGATGTAGTTGGCCGGGGTCAGCAGTTTCAGCTCGGCCTTGGCCGCAGCTGGCATGTCCAGGCCGTCGATGAAAGTTTGCAGTGCTTCAGGGCTGATGCCCTTGCCGCGTGTCAACTCTTTCAGCTTCTCGTACGGGTTTTCGATGTTGTAGCGGCGCATTACGGTCTGGATCGGCTCGGCCAAGACTTCCCAGCAGGCGTCCAGGTCAGCGGCGATTTTCTGCGCGTTGAGCTCCAGCTTGCTGATGCCTTTGAGGCTGGCTTCGTACGCGATCACGCTATGGGCAAAGCCCACGCCGAGGTTGCGCAATACGGTGGAGTCGGTCAGGTCGCGCTGCCAGCGGGAGATCGGCAACTTGCTGGCGAGGTGCTGGAACAAGGCGTTGGCGATGCCCAGGTTGCCTTCGGAGTTTTCGAAGTCGATCGGGTTGACCTTGTGCGGCATGGTCGACGAGCCGATTTCGCCTGCGATGGTGCGCTGCTTGAAGTAGCCCAGGGAGATGTAGCCCCAGATATCGCGATCGAAGTCGATCAGGATGGTGTTGAAGCGCGCAATGGCGTCGAACAGCTCGGCGATGTAGTCGTGGGGTTCGATCTGCGTGGTGTACGGGTTGAAGCCCAGGCCCAGCTCGTCTTCGATGAAGGCGCGGGCGTTGGCTTCCCAGTCGATCTCAGGGTAGGCCGACAGGTGGGCGTTGTAGTTGCCTACGGCGCCGTTGATCTTGCCCAGCAATGGCACGGCAGCCACTTGCGCGATCTGGCGCTCCAGGCGGTACACCACGTTGGCCAGTTCTTTACCCAGGGTGGTCGGCGAGGCCGGCTGGCCGTGGGTGCGCGACAGCATCGGCACGTCGGCGAAGCGGATGGCCAGTTCGCGGATGGCGTTGGCGGTCTGGCGCATCAGTGGCAGCATCACGTCATCACGGCCTTCGCGCAGCATCAGGGCGTGGGACAGGTTGTTGATGTCCTCGCTGGTGCAGGCAAAGTGGATGAACTCGCTGACCTGGGCCAGTTCCGGCAGCTTGGCCGCTTGTTCTTTGAGCAGGTACTCGATGGCTTTGACGTCGTGGTTGGTGGTGCGCTCGATCTCTTTCACACGCTCGGCGTGCTCCAGGGAGAAGTTTTCCGCCAGGGTGTTGAGTACCGCGTTGGCTTGCGCAGAAAACGCCGGCACTTCGCTGATGGCGGGGTGAGCGGCCAGGCGCTGGAGCCAGCGCACTTCAACCAGTACACGAGCACGGATCAGGCCGTATTCGCTGAAAATAGGGCGCAGGGCCTGGGTTTTGCCGGCGTAGCGGCCGTCAACAGGGGAAACCGCAGTGAGCGAAGAGAGCTGCATGGGGTGTTCTCGGACAGTCGGGCAACGAAATGGGGCGCGTATCATACATGAAAAAATCCGCCGGTCCGTTGCCAACTGACCGGCGTATTACGCGTAACGGCTTGAAAATAGCCCGTGGCTGCGACTTATTCGTTGCGCATCAACGGGTAAAGCTCTTTGAGCAATTTGCGACGGCTGATGACCAACTGCCAACGATGACCGCCCAACTGCCGCCACAACCGCGCCGAACGGATACCGGCCAGCAGCAGGGCGCGGATTTTCGAGGCGTTGTTGGGCTGTTGCAGGTTGCGCATGTCGCCGTGGACCTGGATCCGCTGGCGCAAGGTGCTCAAGGTGTCCTGGTACAAAGCGCCACAGGCGGCGATCACGTTCTCGTGGGCCGGGCCGAAGTGCTCGACCTGGGACTGGATCTGCGGCAGGCGCTTGCCGATGGTTTCCAGCAGGTCGTCGCGCTTGGCCAGTTGCCGCTCAAGGCCGAGCATCGACAAGGCATAGCGCAGCGGCTCGCGTTGCAGGGTGCTGGGGTCGCGCTCGAGGGCGCCGATCAGCGCCCGATAACCTTCACGCAGGCTCAGGTCGTCGCCGCCGTACACATCCAGGGTGTCCTTCGGGTCGACCACCAGCAGGCTGCCGAGCATGCAGGTCAGGCCGGCCTCGGTGACCTGGCCGGTCTTGGCGATCTTGTCCACCAGCACTGCGGCGAGAAACACGCCGCCCAATGCCGTCAATTGCTCCTGGGTCGGGCTCATGCCGGGGTGCTCCAGGGTTCGGCGACTTCAATCACGCCGCCCCCCAGGCAGATCTCGCCGTCGTAGAACACCACGGACTGGCCGGGCGTGACCGCACGTTGCGGGTCATCGAAGGTGGCACGGTAGCCATTGGCGGTTTTTTCCAGGGTGCAGGGCTGGTCGCTCTGGCGATAGCGCACCTTGGCGGTCAGGCGGCGCGGAGCGCTCAGGTCGATCGGGTTGACCCAATAGATCTCCGAGGCCAGCAGCGCGCCGGAGAACAGCAGGGGATGCTCGTTGCCCTGGCCGACGATCAGCACGTTATGTTGCAGATCCTTCACCAGCACGTACCACGGCTCTTCACCAGCGTCCTTCAAGCCGCCAATACCCAGGCCCTGGCGCTGGCCGATGGTGTGGTACATCAGGCCGTGGTGACGGCCGATGACTTCGCCTTCGGTGGTCTTGATCTCGCCCGGTTGCGCCGGCAGGTACTGCTTGAGGAAGTCACTGAAGCGGCGTTCGCCGATAAAGCAGATCCCGGTGGAATCCTTCTTCTTGGCGGTGGCCAGGCCGTGTTTCTCGGCAATCTTGCGCACTTCGGGCTTTTCCAGTTCGCCCACCGGGAACAGGGTCTTGGCGATCTGTTCACCGCCGACGGCGTGCAGGAAGTAGCTCTGGTCCTTGTTCGGGTCCAGGCCCTTGAGCAATTCGGTGCGGCCATCAACATCGCGACGGCGCACATAGTGGCCAGTGGCAATCAGGTCGGCGCCGAGGATCATGGCGTAGTCGAGGAACGCCTTGAACTTGATTTCGCGGTTGCACAGGATGTCCGGGTTCGGCGTGCGACCGGCCTTGTATTCGGCCAGGAAGTGCTCGAACACATTGTCCCAGTACTCGGCGGCGAAGTTGGCGGTGTGCAGCTTGATGCCAATCTTGTCGCACACGGCCTGGGCGTCCGCCAGGTCGTCCATGGCGGTGCAGTATTCCGTTCCATCGTCTTCTTCCCAGTTCTTCATGAACAGGCCTTCCACCTCATAACCCTGCTCCATGAGCAGAACGGCGGAAACGGAAGAATCCACGCCGCCGGACATACCGACGATGACGCGCTTCTTTTGTGTGTCAGAAGGGGCTGGATCACGCATAGGATTTCAACGGGTGTCTTTAAAAAGGACGCGATTCTAGCAGGCCCGAGCCCGCAAGGCTAAAGAGAAGGACGGATCAATTCGAGACTGTGGCAGTGGCCGGCCAGATAATCGTCAATACAACGCATGATCAGCTCGCTGCGCCAGTCATCGCGCAAGGCCATCAACTCGTCACGGGTCAGCCAGCGGGCGCGCACGATGCCTTCGTCCAGTTGATAGTCCGGGTGGTGTTGCAAGGCCTTGGCGACAAAGCACACGCGCTGGTAGGTCACGCCATTGCTGGGAGCGGTGTACAGATAGAGGCCGACGATGCCGGTGGCTGCGACGTCCCAGCCGGTTTCCTCGAGGGTTTCGCGCACGGCGGCTTCGGTCAGGGTTTCGTGCGGGTCGAGATGGCCGGCAGGCTGGTTGAGCACGGCGCGGCCGCCCTTGAGCTCTTCGACCATGAGGAAGCGGCCATTGTCTTCGACGATGGTGGCGACGGTGATGTGGGGTTGCCAGGTCATAGTGGCCTCGAATTCGGTGGGGGTTGGGCCTAATCAGTGTGGGAGCTGGCTTGCCTGCGATGGCGGTGGCTCGGCTACATCTGTACCGACTGGCAGACTGCTATCGCAGGCAAGCCAGCTCCCACATGTGCTCGGGTTTTTTCATTAAAGCGGTGTTGGGCACAAAGAGAAACCCCGGCACATGGCCGGGGTTTGTGATGTCGCCCTACAGCATTACTTCAATGCAGCAATCGCCGCATTGAGGGTAGCGCTCGGACGCATAGCCTTGCTGATCAGCTCAGGATTCGGCGCGTAGTAGCCGCCGATGTCCGCTGGCTTGCCCTGCACGGCGTTGAGTTCGGCAACGATGGTTGCCTCGTTCTCGGCCAGGGTTTTTGCCAGTTGAGCGAACTGCGCCTGCAGCGCGGTATCTTCAGTCTGGGCGGCCAGGGCTTGTGCCCAGTACAGCGCCAGGTAGAAGTGGCTGCCGCGGTTGTCGATGTTGCCGACTTTGCGCGATGGCGACTTGTTGTTGTCGAGGAACTGGCCGGTGGCCTGGTCCAGGGTCTTGGACAGTACCAGGGCTTTCGGGTTGTTGTAGTTCACACCCAAATGCTCAAGGGAGGCTGCCAGGGCCAGGAACTCGCCCAGGGAGTCCCAACGCAGGAAGTTTTCTTCCAGCAGTTGCTGCACGTGTTTTGGAGCCGAACCGCCAGCGCCGGTTTCGAACAGGCCGCCACCGTTCATCAGCGGCACGATCGACAGCATCTTGGCGCTGGTGCCCAGTTCCATGATCGGGAACAGGTCAGTCAGGTAGTCGCGCAGTACGTTGCCGGTCACCGAGATGGTGTCCAGGCCCTTGCGGGTGCGTTCCAGGGTGAACTTCATCGCGTCGACCGGCGACATGATGCGGATGTCCAGGCCTTCGGTGTTGTGGTCTTTCAGGTAGGCCTGAACTTTCTCGACCACGACGCCGTCGTGGGCGCGCAGCGGGTCCAGCCAGAAAATCGCTGGCGTGTTGCTGGCGCGGGCGCGGTTAACGGCCAGTTTGACCCAGTCCTGGATCGGCGCGTCTTTGGTCTGGCACATGCGGAAGATATCGCCGGCTTCAACCGACTGTTCCATCAGCAGCTTGCCCTTGCTGTCGGTGACGCGGACTACGCCGTCAGCCTTGATCTGGAAAGTCTTGTCGTGGGAACCGTACTCTTCGGCTTTCTTCGCCATCAGGCCAACGTTTGGCACGCTGCCCATGGTGGTTGGGTCGAAGGCGCCATTGGCCTTGCAGTCTTCGATGACCGCCTGGTAGATGGTGGCGTAGCAGCGATCCGGGATCACGGCCTTGGTGTCGTGCAGCTGGCCGTCGGTGCCCCACATTTTGCCGGAGTCACGGATCATGGCTGGCATCGAGGCGTCGACGATCACGTCGCTCGGCACGTGCAGGTTGGTGATGCCTTTGTCGGAGTTGACCATCGCCAGGGAAGGGCGAGCGGCGTAGACCGCCTGGATGTCGGCTTCGATCTGCGCTTGCTGGTCGGCCGGCAGGGCCTTGATGCGAGCGTACAGGTCGCCGATGCCGTTGTTCAGGTTGAAGCCGATCTGTTCCAGCACGGTAGCGTGCTTGGCCAGGGCGTCTTTATAGAACTCGGCAACGATCTGGCCGAACATGATCGGGTCGGAGACCTTCATCATGGTGGCTTTCAGGTGAACCGACAGCAGTACGCCTTGTTTCTTGGCGTCTTCGATTTCGGCGGCGATGAAGCTGCGCAGGGCGTTCTTGCTCAGCACGGCGCTGTCGAGGATCTCGCCGGCCAGTGCGGTGGTCTTTTCTTTCAGGACGGTGGTGCTGCCATCCTTGCCGATCAGTTCGATCTTGACCGCATCGGCGGCTTCGATCTGTACGGCTTTTTCGCTGCCGTAGAAGTCGCCGTTGCTCATGTGAGCGACGTGGGACTTGGAGTCAGCAGCCCAGGCACCCATTTTGTGCGGGTGCTTGCGCGCATAGTTCTTGACCGATAGTGGGGCGCGGCGGTCGGAGTTGCCTTCGCGCAGGACCGGGTTTACGGCGCTGCCCTTGACCTTGTCGTAACGTGCACGGGTTTCTTTTTCCGCGTCGGTGGTTACGGTTTCCGGGTAGTCCGGCAGGGCGTAGCCCTGGGCCTGCAGTTCCTTGATCGCGGCTTGCAGCTGCGGGGTCGAGGCGCTGATGTTAGGCAGCTTGATGATATTGGCTTCGGGGGTCACGGCCAGGGCGCCCAGTTCGGCGAGGTGGTCCGCAACGGCCTTGGTGCCCAGTTGCTCGGGGAAGCTTGCGAGGATGCGCCCTGCGAGGGAGATATCGCGGGTTTCCACTTCAATATCAGCGGAAGCGGTGAAGGCCTCTACGATAGGCAGCAGTGAATAGGTGGCGAGGGCTGGGGCTTCGTCGGTGAAGGTATAGATGATCTTCGAGCGGGTGGGCATATTCGGATTAACTCTCTTCTTTGCTAAAAGCGTGCGCGGAAACTCGAGATGCGCCGGGTAAAGCGCGTTCGTTCAAAGTCATCCATGAGCCGAATGTCGATGTTTCTTCGCGGTGATGTTGGGTTGCATCAGTCGAGCGTCAAGCGGGTGGGCTACGGTGGCAGCCCGGCTTTTTCAGGCGCAGGTGCTCGATATAGAGCGGTCGGCCGTCGTGACTCTTTGGTCAGCGGCGGCATTATACATAGGTCGCTATGCTTACGCCGAGCCTTCATACAAAAGGTGGATCGTCCATTGGTCTAAAGGTCGCATGGACCGGATTGCGCCTAAAGTCGCACGCAGTGCTCAAGTTTGGCGTTTTTCCCTTTTGTTTCAAGGTTGTAGGCGACTAAATCTACCGTTTTCGCAGCAAATGTACCGGGCGCAAGGTTCCAGTCCACATTCAACTGGAGTAGGCTCGGGCACAGCCAGATGTTCAATCCACAAACGGAGTTCAGCATGGGATACAAGAAGATTCAGGTTCCGGCAGTCGGCGACAAAATCACCGTCAACGCAGACCATTCTCTCAATGTTCCTGACAACCCGATCATTCCCTTCATCGAAGGTGACGGTATTGGCGTCGACATCAGCCCGGTGATGATCAAGGTGGTCGATGCAGCTGTTAACAAGGCTTACGGCGGCAAGCGCAAAATCTCCTGGATGGAGGTGTATGCCGGCGAGAAGGCGACTCAAGTTTACGACCAGGACACCTGGCTGCCCCAGGAAACCCTGGATGCGGTCAAGGACTACGTGGTTTCCATCAAGGGTCCGCTGACCACGCCGGTCGGTGGCGGTATCCGCTCGCTGAACGTTGCCCTGCGCCAGCAGCTGGACCTGTATGTCTGTCTGCGTCCGGTGCGTTGGTTCGAAGGTGTGCCAAGCCCGGTCAAGAAGCCAGGCGATGTGGACATGACTATCTTCCGTGAGAACTCCGAAGATATTTACGCCGGTATCGAGTGGAAGGCCGGTTCGCCCGAAGCAACCAAGGTCATCAAGTTCCTCAAAGAGGAAATGGGTGTCACCAAGATCCGTTTCGACCAGGATTGCGGGATTGGCATCAAGCCGGTTTCCAAAGAGGGCACCAAGCGCCTGGCGCGCAAGGCCCTGCAATATGTAGTGGATAACGACCGTGAGTCGCTGACCATCGTGCACAAAGGCAACATCATGAAGTTCACCGAAGGTGCCTTCAAGGAGTGGGCCTACGAAGTGGCGGCCGAAGAGTTCGGCGCGACCCTGCTCGATGGCGGGCCGTGGATGCAGTTCAAGAACCCGCGCACCGGCCGCAATGTGGTGGTCAAGGATGCGATTGCCGACGCCATGCTCCAGCAGATCCTGCTGCGCCCGGCCGAATATGACGTGATCGCCACCCTAAACCTCAATGGTGACTACCTCTCCGATGCCCTGGCGGCAGAAGTGGGCGGTATCGGTATTGCACCGGGTGCCAACCTGTCCGACACCGTGGCGATGTTTGAAGCCACCCACGGTACTGCGCCTAAATACGCGGGCAAGGACCAGGTCAACCCGGGCTCGCTGATTCTGTCGGCGGAAATGATGCTGCGCCATATGGGCTGGACCGAGGCGGCCGACTTGATCATCAAGGGCACCAACGGGGCGATTTCGGCCAAGACCGTGACCTATGACTTCGAGCGCCTGATGGACGGCGCCAAGCTGGTGTCGTCGTCGGGCTTCGGCGATGCGTTGATTTCGCATATGTAAGTCGAAGGCTATGAAAAACGGCCATCCTGATTGCTCGGGATGGCCGTTTTTTTATGCGTGGTATCTGCTCGGTGGCGGATCAGGCCGTTTGTTTCTTTTTCGAATGAGCGGATTTATCTGCCTTGTCGTGCCTGTCTTCGTTGGTTTTTCCAGGCTCGACTGCGCAGATGGCGACAGCATGCAGGCCCTTGGGCCCCTGGACGATTTCAAAGGATACTAATTGACCCGCTTTAAGGGTCTTGTATCCGTCCATCGTGATCGCCGAGTAATGCGCAAAAAGATCATCCTCTTTGCCGTCTTCGTTAATGAAGCCGTAGCCCTTGGCATTGTTGAACCATTTGACCTTGCCACTGATCTTGACGCCAGACATACCCATATCCCTCTGCACCAGACTCCATCACTGGAGTATCATCCAGTTTATCCGTCCTAACCCGAATAAATAAGGTTGACTGCGCGGACCTTTTTTACCCACTGTGGGTTCTATTGGTTGTAACACCGTTTTGCCGATAGTCAAGGTGACCAGTCGGTCGGAGTTGAATTTCTGACAGGTCGCCCCCATCACTGTAAATGCACAACAGACGAACCTTTCTTTCATGCATGCATTCAGCCAGATTCGACTAACATTCAATCAGGATCGCCCGGATCATCTAGAAGACGATGACGGTTCTGCAGGCATCGCTGTTCAAGAGGCCAAGCCTGCTTTACAGGCGCCGCCGATGTACAAGGTGGTTTTGTTCAATGATGACTACACGCCGATGGATTTCGTCGTCGAAGTACTCGAGGTGTTTTTTAATCTGAACCGCGAGTTGGCGACCAAGGTAATGCTGGCCGTTCACACAGAAGGACGGGCAGTATGTGGAGTGTTTACCCGCGACATCGCCGAGACCAAGGCCATGCAGGTCAACCAGTACGCCAGGGAAAGCCAGCATCCGCTACTCTGTGAAATCGAGAAGGACGGTTAACTCCGACCACTTGGGTATGAGGTGAAGCTATGTTAAACCGCGAGCTCGAAGTCACCCTCAATCTTGCCTTCAAGGAGGCCCGTTCGAAGCGTCATGAATTCATGACCGTCGAACACCTGCTGCTGGCACTTTTGGATAACGAAGCTGCCGCCACCGTTCTGCGTGCGTGCGGCGCCAACCTCGACAAACTCAAGCATGACCTGCAGGAGTTCATCGACTCCACCACGCCACTGATCCCTGTGCATGACGAGGACCGTGAGACCCAGCCAACCCTGGGCTTCCAGCGGGTGTTGCAGCGTGCTGTCTTCCACGTGCAGAGCTCCGGCAAGCGCGAAGTGACGGGCGCCAATGTCTTGGTTGCCATCTTCAGCGAACAGGAAAGCCAGGCCGTGTTCCTGCTCAAGCAGCAGAGCGTGGCGCGCATTGATGTCGTCAACTACATCGCCCATGGCATCTCGAAAGTGCCAGGGCATGGCGATCATTCCGAGGGTGAGCAGGATATGCAGGACGACGAGGGCGGTGAGTCTTCTTCTTCAAGCAACCCGCTGGATGCCTACGCCAGCAATCTCAACGAACTGGCGCGCCAGGGGCGGATTGATCCGCTGGTGGGGCGTGAGATGGAAGTTGAGCGTGTTGCGCAGATCCTCGCGCGTCGTCGCAAGAACAACCCTTTGCTGGTGGGCGAGGCGGGCGTGGGCAAGACCGCGATTGCCGAAGGCCTGGCCAAGCGCATTGTTGATAATCAGGTGCCTGACCTGCTGGCCAACAGCGTTGTCTACTCCCTGGACCTGGGCGCGCTGCTCGCCGGGACCAAGTACCGTGGCGACTTTGAAAAGCGTTTCAAGGCGTTGCTTGGCGAGCTGAAAAAGCGTCCGCAGGCGATCCTGTTCATTGATGAAATCCACACCATCATTGGCGCCGGTGCGGCTTCCGGTGGGGTGATGGATGCGTCCAACCTGCTCAAGCCGCTGCTGTCTTCGGGTGATATCCGTTGCATCGGTTCGACCACGTTCCAGGAGTTTCGCGGGATCTTCGAAAAAGACCGTGCCCTGGCGCGTCGCTTCCAGAAAGTCGACGTGTCCGAGCCTTCGGTCGAAGACACTATTGGCATCCTGCGGGGACTGAAAGGGCGTTTCGAAGCGCACCACGGCATCGAGTACAGTGATGAGGCGCTGCGTGCGGCCGCCGAGCTGGCCTCGCGCTACATCAATGACCGGCATATGCCCGACAAGGCCATCGACGTGATCGACGAAGCCGGGGCCTACCAGCGCCTGCAGCCGGTAGAGAAGCGCGTGAAGCGCATCGAAGTGCCGCAGGTCGAGGATATCGTGGCGAAAATCGCGCGAATTCCGCCAAAACACGTCACCAGCTCCGACAAAGAGCTGCTGCGTAACCTGGAGCGCGACCTCAAGTTGACAGTGTTTGGCCAGGATGCGGCGATTGACTCGCTGTCGACGGCGATCAAGCTGTCCCGGGCTGGCCTCAAGTCGCCGGACAAACCGGTGGGTTCGTTCCTGTTTGCCGGGCCTACCGGCGTCGGCAAGACCGAAGCGGCGCGGCAGTTGGCCAAGGCCATGGGCATTGAGCTGGTGCGGTTCGACATGTCCGAATACATGGAGCGGCACACCGTGTCGCGCCTGATCGGTGCACCTCCGGGCTATGTCGGCTTCGATCAGGGCGGTCTGTTGACCGAGGCGATTACCAAGCAGCCGCACTGCGTACTGCTGCTCGATGAAATCGAAAAGGCCCACCCGGAAGTCTTCAACCTGCTGCTGCAGGTCATGGACCACGGGACCCTGACCGACAACAACGGGCGCAAGGCGGACTTCCGCAACGTGATCGTGATCATGACCACCAACGCCGGTGCCGAGACGGCCGCGCGGGCTTCCATTGGCTTTACTCATCAGGATCACTCTTCCGACGCCATGGAAGTGATCAAGAAGAGCTTCACGCCGGAATTCCGCAACCGCCTGGACACCATTATCCAGTTTGGTCGCCTCAGCCATGAGGTGATCAAGAGCGTGGTGGACAAGTTCCTTACCGAGCTTCAGGCGCAGCTGGAAGACAAGCGCGTGCAGTTGGAGGTGACGGAGGCGGCACGCAGTTGGATCGCCGAGGGCGGCTACGACGCGGCAATGGGCGCCCGCCCAATGGCGCGTCTGATCCAGGACAAGATCAAGCGGCCATTGGCCGAAGAGATCCTGTTCGGCGAGCTCTCCGACCATGGTGGCGTGGTGCATATCGACTTGAAGGATGGCGAGCTGACCTTCGACTTCGAGACCACTGCTGAAATGGCCTGATCGCAACACAACAAAAAGGCGCTTCGGCGCCTTTTTGCTATTTCTCAAGCGCTGCAATCAAAATGTGGGAGCGGGCTTGCCCGCGATAGCGGTGTATCGGTGCCAGATGTATTGCCTGACACACAGCTATCGCGAGCAAGCCCGTTCCCGCATTAATTTTATAGCGCGCACAAAAACGCCCGGCATAACCGGGCGTCTTGTATTGACTTGTTTAGCGAGCGCGGTAAGTGATGCGCCCTTTGCTCAAGTCATAGGGCGTCAGCTCGACGCGCACTTTGTCACCGGTAAGAATACGAATGTAGTTCTTGCGCATCTTGCCGGAGATATGCGCGGTTACGACGTGCCCATTTTCCAACTCCACACGAAACATGGTGTTGGGCAGGGTGTCGACGACAGTGCCTTCCATTTCGAAGCTGTCTTCTTTCGACATGCAGTAAAGCCCTCGGTATCCAGTGAATGGCCCGGTGCAACTGCGCCAGGCAAAAGCGGCGTGCATTGTGCCCGAAAAAGGGTGTTTAAGCCAAGGGGTTCTAGTTAAGCGTGACCCATCTTTGATTAATTAGCAGCTCAATGGGCCGATATTGGGTCTTGTAATTCATCTTTTTACAGTTTTTTATCCAGTATCCGAGGTACACCGCGTCCAGGTTTTGCCGGGAGGCTTCACTGATTTGCCACAAAATCGCAAAGCGCCCGAGGCTGCGGCGCTCTTCGGCGGGTTCGTAAAAGGTGTAGACCGCCGATAAGCCATTGGGCAGCAGGTCGGTGACCGCGACCGCCAGCAGCCTTCCCTCAAGGCGGAATTCGTAAAAACGCGAGAACGGCAGGTCGCGCACCAGGAACGTGGAAAACTGGTCACGACTCGGTGGGAACATGTCACCGTCGGCGTGGCGTTGCTCGATATAGCGCTGGTACAGGTCGAAGTACTCTTCGCTGAAGCCGGGCTTGGCGGGGGTCACGATCAGGTCGGCATTGCGCTTGAGGATGCGTTTTTGATTGCGATCGGCTAAAAATTGCGCCACGGGGATACGCGCCGGCACACAGGCGTTGCAGTTCTGGCAGTGCGGCCGGTACAGGTGGTCGCCACTGCGCCGAAAGCCCATCTCTGACAGGTCGGCATACACATGCACGTCCATCGGCTGGCTGGGGTCGAGGAACAGCGTAGTGGCCTGTTCTTCGGGCAGGTAGCTGCAAGAGTGGGGTTGAGTGGCATAAAACTTCAAGCGCGCCAACTCGGTCATGATCAACCCTCGGATAAGCTTTGAAATAAGTGTAAGCCAGGTGCGCGCATGTCGCCTAAGAAACCCACGGCCCACTGCTGGCTTGATCAAGATGGTCGCGCAGGTAACCGGCAAAGTCGCTGCGGGGAATGGCGCGGGCGCCGAGGCTGTGCAGGTGATCGGTGGGCATCTGGCAGTCGATCAGCACAAAACCCCAGGCCTGCAATTGCCTGACGAGCGTGGCAAAGCCATATTTCGAGGCATTGTCTGCGCGACTGAACATCGACTCGCCAAAAAACAACTGGCCCATGGCCAGGCCATACAGGCCGCCGACCAGTTCGCCCTGGTCCCAGACTTCAACGGAATGGGCGTAGCCCCGTTGGTGCAGTTGCAGATAGGCGTTCTGCATGGCTTCGGTGATCCAGGTGCCGTCTGCATAGCTGCGTGGCGCAGCACAGGCCTGTATGACAGCGGCGAAGTCCTGGTCGAAGGTGACCTCGTAGCGTTGCTGGCGCAGCAGCTTGGCGAGGCTGCGGGACACGTGCAGTTCGGCGGGGAACAGCACCGTGCGTGGGTCTGGCGACCACCATAGGATGGGCTGGCCTTCGGAGAACCAGGGGAAACAGCCGTGGCGATAGGCCTGGACCAGGCGGTCGGCGGACAGGTCGCCACCGGCAGCCAGCAGGCCGTTGGGTTCACGCATGGCTTTGGCCAGCGGTGGAAACGTCAAGGTGTTGCGTTGCAACCAGGTGAGCATGGTATTCAGGCTTACAGAAGGGGAGGGCGGTGACAGGCCGGGGCCCGCCGCGTTAAGCAGTGATTATTGTCGAGCCGGCGCCACTCGGCCAGCCCGATCATGTAATCCGTACCCTGATGCATGAGCGGGTGTTTCTGCAACTCTATAGCGGTGATGCGGTCGTAATCGCGTCATGTCGCCATCCGTTGAGCGGGAATGCTGGGTAAAGCTTGTCCAGTCTGATAAAAACAGCTCATAAGCCTTTGTCAGTAAAGACAATGCATGCTCAAATTGAAATGCATCGGCAATGCGCCGGATGATGCTCCATGAGCGAAGCCGGCAGCGTGGCAACGGGCACACAAACCCGTACAATGGCGGCACTATGTCCTTGTGGGCTGGCGTTAACGTCGGCGCATGATTCAATCTCGGAGTGTTAAAGGACGCTTGACGACGCTCATTCACTTTTCATCTGTCCGGATTGGGCAGTATTTTTATAGTCATTCAACTGTTGGACGCGCTTAAGGCGCAGGAAAAGACCCGTTTTGAAGAAATCCGCCGCAGCACCCAAAACAGCAGTAGTACCGGCCTGGCGCCAGCACCTGCACTATCGGCTCAAGGAAGGCGCGCTGATTGCCATCGGTGCTTTATGCCTGTTCCTGATGATGGCCTTGCTGACCTATGGCAAGGACGATCCGGGCTGGAGCCATAACAGCAAGATCGACGATGTGCAGAACTTCGGCGGGCCTGTGGGCTCCTACAGCGCCGATATCCTGTTCATGATCCTGGGCTATTTCGCCTATATCTTCCCGTTGTTGCTGGCGATCAAGACCTGGCAGATCTTCCGCCAGCGCCATGAGCCGTGGCAGTGGAGCGGCTGGCTGTTCTCCTGGCGCCTGATCGGCCTGGTGTTCCTGGTGCTGTCGGGCGCGGCCCTGGCGCATATTCACTTCCATGCACCGACCGGCCTGCCGGCTGGCGCGGGCGGTGCCTTGGGCGAAAGCCTGGGTGACCTGGCCCGCAGGACCCTGAATATCCAGGGCAGCACGCTGACGTTCATTGCCCTGTTCCTGTTTGGCCTGACGGTATTTACCGACTTGTCGTGGTTCAAGGTCATGGACGTGACCGGCAAGATCACCCTCGATCTGTTCGAGTTGTTCCAGGGTGCCGCCAACCGCTGGTGGGCCGCCCGTGTGGACCGCAAGCGCATGGTCGCGCAATTGCGTGAAGTCGACACCCGGGTCAACGAAGTGGTGGCCCCGAGTACGCCGGATCGCCGTGAGCAGGCCAAGGTCAAGGAGCGCCTGATCGAGCGCGAGCAGGCCCTGACCAAGCACATGTCCGACCGCGAGAAGCAAGTGCCGCCGGTTATCGCCCCGGCGCCGGTCAAGGCGCCCGAGCCAAGCCATCGCGTGCAAAAGGAAAAGCAGGCGCCGCTGTTTATCGACAGCGCCGTCGAGGGCACCTTGCCGCCGATCTCGATCCTCGATCCGGCGGAAAAGAAACAACTC
Organism: Pseudomonas sp. MF5691; assembly: GCF_016405645.1. NCBI lineage: Bacteria > Pseudomonadati > Pseudomonadota > Gammaproteobacteria > Pseudomonadales > Pseudomonadaceae > Pseudomonas > Pseudomonas sp. MF5691. Next base: position 48,616 of record NZ_JAEKDC010000013.1, on the reverse strand, counting down.
AACTATTCCCCGGAATCCCTGGCGGCCGTCGGCCATCTGCTGGAAATCAAACTCAAGGAGTTTGGCGTCGAAGTGTCGGTGGATTCGATCCACCCCGGCCCGGTGATTACCCGTTACGAAATCCAGCCGGCCGCAGGGGTCAAGGTCAGCCGTATCGCCAACCTGGCCAAAGACCTGGCGCGCTCCCTGGCGGTTACCAGCGTGCGGGTGGTGGAAGTGATCCCCGGCAAAACCACCGTGGGTATCGAGATTCCCAACGAAGACCGGCAGATCGTGCGCTTCTCCGAAGTGCTGTCGACCCCGGAATACGACAACTTCAAGTCGCCGGTCACCCTGGCCCTGGGGCACGACATCGGCGGCAAGCCGGTGATCACTGACCTGGCGAAAATGCCCCACTTGCTGGTTGCTGGTACCACCGGTTCCGGTAAGTCGGTGGGTGTGAACGCAATGATCCTGTCGATCCTGTTCAAGTCCGGCCCGGAAGACGCCAAGCTGATCATGATCGACCCGAAGATGCTCGAACTGTCGATCTACGAAGGCATCCCGCACCTGCTGTGCCCGGTGGTGACCGACATGAAGGACGCCGCCAACGCCCTGCGCTGGAGCGTGGCCGAGATGGAGCGGCGCTACAAACTGATGGCGAAGATGGGCGTGCGTAACCTGTCCGGCTTCAACGCCAAGGTCAAGGAAGCCCAGGACGCCGGCACGCCGCTGACCGACCCGCTGTACAAGCGCGAAAGCATTCACGATGAAGCGCCGCTGCTGACCAAGTTGCCGACCATCGTGGTGGTGGTCGACGAATTTGCCGACATGATGATGATCGTCGGCAAGAAGGTTGAAGAGCTGATCGCGCGTATCGCGCAGAAGGCCCGTGCGGCCGGGATCCACTTGATCCTCGCGACCCAGCGGCCGTCGGTGGATGTGATCACCGGCCTGATCAAGGCCAACATCCCGACCCGTATGGCGTTCCAGGTGTCGAGCAAAATCGACTCACGGACCATCATCGACCAGGGCGGTGCCGAGCAACTGCTGGGCCATGGTGACATGCTCTACATGCCGCCCGGCACCAGCCTGCCCATCCGCGTTCACGGTGCATTTGTGTCCGATGACGAGGTGCACCGCGTGGTCGAGGCGTGGAAACTGCGGGGTGCGCCGGAATACAACGACGATATCCTGGCGGGTGTCGAAGAAGCCGGCAGCGGTTTCGACGGTGGCAGCGGTGGCGGCGACGATGATGCCGAGACCGACGCGCTGTACGACGAAGCGGTGGCATTCGTGCTGGAAAGCCGTCGCGCCTCGATCTCGGCGGTGCAACGTAAACTGAAGATCGGCTACAACCGCGCCGCGCGTATGATCGAGTCCATGGAAATGGCCGGCGTCGTTACGGCCATGAACACCAACGGCTCGCGCGAAGTCATCGCGCCAGGGCCGATGCGCGACTGACCTCGCGCCGCGTGGCAGCACGCGGCGCGCCTTTCACATCATTCTATGAGGACTCCCATGCGTCTTATCCGCATGCTGTTGTTGCCGGCATTGGCCCTGACCGCGTTTTCGGCCCACGCCGACCAGGCATCCGTCGCGAGCCTGACCAACTTGCTGGACAAATCCAAGACCCTGACCGCGCGCTTCTCCCAGTTGACCCTGGACGGTGGCGGTACGCAGTTGCAGGAAACGGCCGGTGAAATGGCCGTGCAGCGTCCTGGCTTGTTCTTCTGGAAAACCGACGCGCCCAATGAGCAGACCATTGTCTCCGATGGCAAGAAAGTCACGCTGTGGGACCCGGACCTGGAGCAGGCGACCATCAAGACCCTCGACCCACGCCTGAGCCAGACCCCGGCCTTGCTGCTGTCGGGTGATGTGTCGCAGATCAGCGAGAGCTTCGAGATTACCTCCAAGCAACAAAGCAACGTGATCGACTTCACCCTCAAGCCCAAGTCCAAGGACACGCTGTTCGACAGCCTGCGCCTGTCGTTCCGCAATGGGGTGATCAACGATATGCAACTGATCGACAGTGTCGGCCAGCGCACCAATATCCTGTTCACCGGGGTCAAGGCCAATGAGTCGGTCCCGGCCAAGACGTTCAAGTTCGACATCCCCAAGGGTGCCGATGTGATCCAGGAGTAAAAAGCCGCCCATGGACCTGTTTCGCAGTGACCCGATTGCCCAGCCATTGGCCGCGCGCCTGCGCTCGACCAACCTGGATGAGTATGTCGGGCAGGAGCACTTGCTGGCTCGTGGCAAGCCGCTGCGCGAAGCTCTGGAGCAGGGTGCCCTGCACTCGATGATCTTCTGGGGGCCGCCGGGCGTGGGCAAGACCACCCTGGCGCGGCTGCTGGCGAAGGTCTCCGATGCACACTTTGAAACGGTCTCGGCGGTATTGGCCGGGGTCAAGGAAATCCGCCAGGCGGTGGAAGTCGCCAAGCAACAGGCCGGGCAATATGGCCGGCGCACTATCCTGTTTGTCGACGAAGTGCATCGCTTCAACAAGTCGCAGCAGGATGCGTTCCTGCCTTACGTGGAAGACGGCACGCTGATTTTTATCGGTGCGACCACGGAAAACCCCTCGTTTGAGCTGAACAACGCTTTGCTCTCGCGAGCGCGGGTGTATGTGCTCAAAAGTCTCGATGAAGCAGCGATGCAGAAGCTGTTGCAGCGGGCGCTGAGCGAGGACAAGGGGCTGGGCAAGCGCCACCTGAGTCTGGGTGACGAGGGTTTCAAGATCCTGTTGGCGGCGGCAGACGGCGATGGTCGGCGGTTTCTCAACCTGCTGGAAAACGCCTCCGACCTTGCCGAAGACAATAGTGAGATTGGCGTCGACCTGCTGCAAAGCCTATTGGGCGATACCCGGCGGCGTTTCGACAAGGGCGGCGAAGCCTTTTACGATCAGATTTCCGCGTTGCACAAATCCGTGCGCGGCTCTAACCCGGACGGCGCGCTGTACTGGTTCGCCCGCATGATCGACGGCGGCTGCGACCCGCTGTACCTGGCCCGGCGCGTGGTGCGCATGGCCAGCGAGGACATCGGCAACGCCGACCCACGGGCCCTGAGCCTGTGCCTGGCGGCCTGGGAAGTCCAGGAGCGCCTGGGCAGCCCGGAAGGTGAGTTGGCGGTGGCGCAAGCCATCACCTACCTGGCCTGCGCGCCGAAAAGCAATGCGGTGTATATGGGCTTCAAATCGGCATTGCGCGCCGCGGCCGAGCACGGCTCGCTGGAAGTCCCTTTGCACCTGCGTAATGCGCCGACCAAGCTGATGAAACAATTGGGTTATGGCGATGAGTACCGCTACGCCCACGATGAACCGGATGCCTATGCCGCCGGTGAAGACTACTTTCCCGACGAGCTTGCCCCGCAACCGTTCTACCAGCCGGTGCCCCGTGGCCTGGAGTTGAAGATCGGGGAAAAGCTCAACCACCTGGCGCAACTTGATCGCCTGAGCCCCAAACAACGGAGAAAACTATGATTCCCTTGGTGGTCGCAGTCTCTGTTGGCGGTGTGGCCGGTACCTTATTGCGCTTTGCCACCGGTAATTGGATTAACGCCAATTGGCCGAAACACTTCTATACCGCGACGCTGGCCGTTAATATCGTGGGCTGCCTGTTGATCGGCGTGTTGTACGGCCTGTTTCTGTTACGCCCGGAGGTGCCTGTTGAGGTGCGCGCCGGGTTGATGGTGGGCTTCCTTGGCGGCCTCACCACCTTTTCATCCTTTTCACTGGATACCGTGCGCCTGCTGGAAAGTGGGCAAGTGCCGCTGGCGATAGGCTATGCGGCCATCAGTGTATTCGGCGGGCTGCTCGCCACCTGGGCCGGCCTGTCCTTGACCAAACTTTGATAAACGAGAGACCGACATGCTCGATTCCAAACTGTTACGTAGCAACCTTCAGGACGTAGCGGACCGCCTGGCATCCCGTGGCTTTGCCTTGGATGTTGCGCGCATCGAAGCGCTGGAAGAACAGCGCAAGACCGTCCAGACCCGCACCGAAGCACTGCAGGCTGAACGCAATGCGCGCTCCAAATCCATCGGTCAGGCCAAGCAGCGTGGCGAAGACATCGCGCCGTTGATGGCGGACGTCGAGCGTATGGGCAGCGAGCTGTCTGACGGTAAGGTCGAGTTGGACAAGATTCAGTCCGAGTTGGATTCCATCCTGCTGGGCATTCCCAACCTGCCGCATGAGTCGGTACCGGTCGGCGAAGATGAAGACGGCAACGTCGAAGTGCGCCGCTGGGGTACGCCAAAAGCCTTTGATTTCGAGATCAAGGACCACGTCGCCCTGGGCGAATTGACCGGCGGCCTGGATTTCGAAACCGCCGCCAAGATGTCCGGTGCGCGCTTTGCCTTGCTGCGCGGCCCGATCGCGCGCATGCACCGTGCCCTGGCGCAGTTCATGCTCAACCTGCACACCGGCGAACACGGGTACGAAGAGGCTTATACCCCGTACCTGGTTCAGGCGCCGGCGCTGATGGGCACCAGCCAGCTGCCGAAGTTCGAGGAAGACCTGTTCAAGATCAGCCGCGATGGTGAAGCCGATCTGTACCTGATTCCGACTGCCGAAGTGTCGCTGACCAATATCGTGGCCGGCGAGATCCTCGACGCCAAACAGCTGCCGATCAAGTTCGTGGCCCACAGCCCGTGCTTTCGCAGTGAAGCTGGTGCCTCGGGGCGTGACACTCGCGGCATGATCCGCCAGCACCAGTTCGACAAGGTCGAGATGGTACAGGTGGTCGAGCCGTCGACCTCCATGGAAGCCCTGGAAGGCCTGACTGCCAACGCCGAGCGCGTCCTGCAACTGCTGGAGCTGCCGTATCGCGTATTGGCGCTGTGCACTGGCGACATGGGTTTCAGCGCGGTGAAGACCTACGACCTGGAAGTGTGGGTGCCGAGCCAGGATAAATACCGCGAGATTTCTTCGTGCTCCAACTGCGGTGATTTCCAGGCCCGACGCATGCAGGCGCGTTTCCGTAACCCGGAAACCGGCAAGCCGGAGCTGGTCCACACCCTTAACGGTTCGGGCTTGGCGGTAGGTCGTACCCTGGTTGCCGTTCTGGAGAACTACCAGCAGGCCGACGGTTCGATCCGTGTACCTGAAGTGCTCAAGCCGTACATGGCGGGCGTTGAGGTCATCGGCTAAATGGAATTTCTGCCACTGTTTCATAACCTGCGCGGCAGCCGTGTGTTGGTCGTCGGTGGTGGGGAGATTGCCTTGCGCAAGTCCCGGCTGCTGGCCGATGCCGGCGCGGTATTGCGGGTGGTTGCTCCCCTGATTGAAGATCAGTTGCGTGAACTGGTGCAGGGCAGTGGCGGTGAACTGATTGTGCGCGGTTATCAGGAGGCGGACCTTGATGGCTGCACCCTGATCATCGCTGCAACCGACGACGAGCCGCTGAACGCGCAAGTGTCCAGCGATGCCCGGCGGCGGTGTGTGCCGGTCAATGTGGTGGACGCGCCAGCCTTGTGCAGCGTGATCTTCCCGGCGATTGTCGACCGCTCGCCCTTGGTGATTGCAGTCTCCAGTGGCGGCGATGCGCCGGTGCTGGCGCGTTTGATCCGCGCCAAGCTGGAAACCTGGATTCCTTCCACCTACGGTCAATTGGCCGGGCTGGCCGCGCGCTTTCGTGCCCAGGTCAAGGGCTTGTATCCCGATGTTCAGCAACGCCGGGCTTTTTGGGAAGAGGTTTTCCAGGGCCCGATTGCTGATCGGCAACTGGCGGGGCAAGGTGATGAAGCCGAGCGGTTGCTGGTGGAAAAAGTCAACGGCAAGCCGCCCCATGCACCAGGTGAGGTGTATCTGGTGGGCGCAGGCCCCGGTGATCCGGACCTCCTGACCTTTCGCGCGCTGCGTTTGATGCAGCAAGCCGATGTGGTGCTGTATGACCGCCTGGTGGCCCCCGCGATTCTTGAGCTGTGCCGACGGGATGCCGAGCGGGTCTATGTCGGCAAGCGCCGCGCCGATCACGCGGTACCGCAAGAGCAGATCAACCAGCAACTGGTGAACCTGGCCAAGCAAGGTAAGCGTGTGCTGCGCCTCAAGGGCGGCGACCCGTTTATTTTTGGGCGCGGCGGCGAAGAGATCGAAGAGCTGGCGGCCCATGGCATCCCGTTCCAGGTGGTGCCGGGCATCACCGCGGCCAGTGGTTGCGCGGCTTACGCTGGCATCCCTTTGACCCATCGCGACTATGCGCAATCGGTACGCTTCATCACCGGCCACCTGAAAGATGGCACCTCGGATTTGCCCTGGAATGACCTGGTGGGGCCGTCGCAGACCCTGGTCTTCTATATGGGGTTGGTGGGCTTGCCGGTCATCTGCGAGCAACTGATTCGCCATGGTCGTTCGGCGGACACCCCGGCTGCGCTGATCCAGCAAGGCACCACGTCCAACCAGCGTGTGTTTACCGGCACCCTGGCCGACTTGCCGCGCCTGGTGGCGGAGCATGAAGTGCATGCGCCGACCCTGGTGATCGTAGGCGAAGTGGTGGTGTTGCGTGAGAAGTTGAAGTGGTTTGAAGGCGCCCAGTCCCAGGTATAACCTGTTCGCCCGGCTGCACACAGACCCACTGTGGGAGCCGGGCTTGCCCGCGATGAGGCTGGCGCATCAGCGCCAGATCTCTTTACCGCTTAATCCTTCTCGATCATGTTTGCTATCAAACGCCTGCAATGGCCCCTTCGGCACAATCCCTGTCGGATTGATCGTCCGGTGGCTGGCATAGTAATGCCCCTTGATATGCGCAAAATCCACGGTCTCGGCCACCCCCGGCCATTGATACAGCTCTCGCAACCAATTCGACAGATTCGGATAATCTGCTATCCGCCGTAGGTTGCATTTGAAGTGGCTGTAATACACCGCGTCAAACCGAATCAGCGTGGTAAACAGCCGCACATCGGCCTCTGTCAGGTATTCACCGGCCAGGTAGCGCTGCTGGCCCAGGTGTTGTTCCAACTGATCCAGCTCGGCAAACACCTCATCAAATGCGCTTTCATACGCCTGCTGCGAGGTGGCAAAGCCTGCGCGATACACGCCATTGTTCACGGCAGGATAGATCCGCTCGTTCAACGCGTCGATGGTCGGGCGTAGCGGTTCGGGGTAGAAGTCCAGGGTGTTGCCGGTCAGCCCGTTGAACGCGCTGTTGAACATGCGGATGATCTCTGCCGATTCATTGCTGACGATGCGATTGAGCTTCTTATCCCATAGCACCGGCACCGTGACACGCCCGGTGTAGTCGGCGGTGTCGGCGGTATAGCGCTGGTGCATGAAGGCAAAGTCATCGAGCTTGTCGCCAGTGGAGCCGTGGGCCTTGTCGAAGGTCCAGCCATTCTCCAGCATCAACCAACTGACCACCGACACGTCAATCAGGCTTTCCAGGCCTTTGAGCTTGCGCAGGATCAGAGTGCGGTGCGCCCACGGGCAGGCGAGGGAAACATAGAGATGGTAGCGGCCAGCCTCGGCCTTGAAGCCGCCATCCCCGCTCGGGCCAGGTTGGCCATCGGCGGTGACCCAGTGCCGGCGTTGCGCCTGTTCCCGTTGGAAGGCGCCATCTGCGCTACTTTCGTACCACTGGTCGTGCCAGTGTCCTTCAATCAGCAAACCCATGACTGACTCCTTGGCTAGTAAGCGTTGGAGTGCAGTCTAATCGTCTGGGTTCGAACAAATAGCGCAAAGGGTCGGGGTTAATTATCGACTAGTTCGATGTGTTGCGCGCACCCCAATACTGTTGGGCCAGTTCGAAGGCCTGTTCCCGTGGGTGCCCCAGGCCGCGCAGGGCCAAGGCCATGGTGGCGATCAGCGCTAATTGCGGGTAGCTGTCTTGTACCTCACCACGCCACAGGGCCTTTAGATGTTCGGGGTCGAGACTGGCGGGCTTGACGTGGCGCTGGGCGGAGAGGGCAGGCCACTCCTCGTCCCAGCTTGCGCCGCCGGTGGTGCCGTACAAGTGGCTGGTGGTGTCGGGATTGATCTCGATCTCGCCGCCATCGCCCTTGATCACAATGGTGTTGTCACCCAGCAGGCCACTGGCATCGCGGTGTACCCCCTGGTAGCCGGGATGGAAGATGCTTTGCAGGCCGCAGCGTGCGCCCAGCGGGTTGAGGATGCGGGCCAGGGAGTGAATGGGCGAGCGCAGGCCGAGGATATTGCGCAGGTCAATCATGCGTTGCAACTGCGGGGCCCAGTCGCCCAGTGGCATAAATGCCAGGTTGCCTTGTTCCAGAGCGGTCTCGACCTGTTGCCAGTTGCGGCACAGTGGAATCTGCAGCTCACCCAGCAACTGTTCGGTGTACAGCCGGCCGGCCGTATGGGCACCGCCGCCGTGCATGAAAATCCGCACGCCATTCTGCGCCAGGCACTTGGAGGCCAGCAGGTACCACGGCAGGTGGCGTTTTTTTCCGGCATAGGTGGGCCAATCGAGATCCACCGTCAGTGCTGGAGGGTTGAGCCGCTCGCGCAGGGCCTCGGTGAAGCCGGCGAGCTCCTCCGGGCTTTCTTCCTTGTGGCGCAGCAGCATCAGGAACGCACCGAGCTGGGAGTCCTCGACTTTCTCGTCGAGCAGCATGCCCATGGCTTCCCGGGCTTCTTCGCGCGTCAGGCTGCGGGCGCCGCGCTTGCCTTTGCCGAGGATCCGCACAAACGGCGCAAAGGGGTGTTCGGCGGGAGTTTCGGTGATCAACGGGGCGAAGTCGGTCATAAGCAATTCGTCGGCCTGGGCAGGCCCGCCAGCTTGGCGGCAAGTTTGGCGGGAGTGCCTTTGAACAGTCGGTTGAGGTGCAAGCTGTTGCCCTTTTCCGGGCCCAGCTTCAAGGCGGTGTACTTGATCAGGGGGCGGGTGGCCGGGGACAACTGGAACTCCTGGTAAAAACCCCTGAGCAGCTTGAGGATTTCCCAGTGTTCGTCGGTCAGTTCCAGCGCTTCGGCGCTCGCCAGGGCATTGGCCACCTCGACTGACCAGGCATTCAGGTCAACCAGGTAGCCGTCCTTGTCCAGCTCAAGGGTGTGAGGGCCTACGGTCAGGGTGTTCATAGCCAGGTGTTGACCTTGTCATGGTCGATCGACAGCTGCACAAAACCTGGGTAGTCGACACTCCTGGCCCACTGCGGCAACGCCAGGCCGCGGGCCTGGGCATCTTCGGCAAGCACGAAGATGGCCAGGGCCTTGGCTTGCAGGGCCTGGAAGGGGGCGCTACCGGGTTGCAGGGCATAGATTGCATCGCCGCACAGCAGGATCGCATCTTGCGCGCCACACAGGCGTAGGCAACTGCCGAGGCGGCTGTCGGTAAACGGGGAGTGGGACAACACATGCAAGGTCGACATCAGAGGGTCATCACCTGATCGTAACGGTCAATCATCTGGGAAATCTGTTCGCTGCTCAGTGGCTGCGCGCTATCAGGGGCGGTCAACCCACGCTCCGCCAGGCTGTGGCTGCATGCGAACACGTCGTCAATGCCAAACAGCGAGAGGGCCTGCAGATTGGCCGTCACATCCTTTTGTTGCAAGGCCTTGGCATCTTGGGAGGTTGCCAGTTGAAACACCCCGTCATCGAGAAACAGCAGCCCGATCGGCAAGTCGAATGCGCCGCCGGCCAGCACCACATCCAGTGCTTCCCGCGCACTGGGCCCGGACCATGGCGCCTGGCGGCTGATGACTAACAAGGATCTGGACATTTCATGGCCCTCCAAAGCAGATCAGGCGGTCGGCGTCCTGAATGGCGTCGTGCAACTGCCCCAGGCCTGACAGCGCCCACGGCGCGTCCAGATTCACCGCACTGCGCTGGTAGCGCGCAGCTTCCTCGGCATTCAACACCCCTCGACGCAGCGCCGCCGCAATGCAGACCACGCCGTCAAGCTGATGCTCGCTGACGAAGGCGCGCCATTGTTGGGCGATATCCTGCTCATCCTGGGGCGTGACCACCGAATTGGCAGCGCTGTAGACGCCATCCTGATAGAAAAACAGCCGCACAATCTCATGCCCGCCGGCCAACGCCGCCTGGGCAAACTGCAGGGCGCGGCGCGAGGAGGGCGCATGGGCGGCGGAAAAAAGCGCAATCGCGAACTTCATGGAACACTCTGTAGGCAAACCTTTGCCAATGATAAAGCCGCAGGCAACAAAAAGCCCGCCGAAGCGGGCTTTTTGATGAGGCTGGGATCAGTCGTCGCGGCTCATGATGCCGAAGATCTGCAACAGGCTGACAAACAGGTTGTAGATCGATACATACAGGCTGATGGTCGCCATGATGTAGTTACGCTCGCCGCCATGGATGATGGCGCTGGTCTGGAACAAAATGCAGACCGAGGAAAACAGCACAAAACCGGCGCTGATCGCCAATTGCAGGCCGCTGATCTGGAAGAACATGCTCGCCAGCACGGCCGCCAGCAACACGAAGAAGCCAGCCGTGATGAAACCGCCGAGGAAGCTCATGTCCTTACGGGTGATCAGCACATAGGCCGACAGGCCACCAAACACCAAGGCCGTCATGGCGAATGCCGAGCTGACCACTTCCGCGCCGCCCTGCATACCCAGGTAACGGTTCAGGATCGGGCCCAGCAGGAACCCCATGAAGCCGGTCAGGGCAAACGCCGACACCAGGCCCCAGGCCGAGTCGCGCAGCTTGTTGGTGAGGAAAAACAGGCCGTAGAAGCCGATCAATACCACGAAGATATTCGGGTAGCCGACACGCATCTGCTGCGCCACATACGCCATCACGCCGCTAAATGCGAGGGTGAGGGCGAGCAAGCCGTATGTATTGCGCAGGACGCGGCTAACCTCTAGCTGCTCAGCCTGCACGTTGCTATTAACTGCGTAATCCTGTTCGCGCATGGCGACACTCCTTCAGTTTTGAAACGTTCAGTCGCAAAGATCATAACAGACGCTCTGTAACAAGCTATGCAGAGAGTTTGACAGTGTGTTTCATTCGGGTATTATGGCGCCCGCTGAGACAGGATGGGCTATTATAATCCTGTGTTGCGCAAGGGAAATTGGCAGAGTGGTTGAATGCACCGGTCTTGAAAACCGGCGAACGTTAATAGCGTTCCCAGGGTTCGAATCCCTGGTTTCCCGCCAAGATTCATACGAAAGCCCCGCGAATGCGGGGCTTTCGTGTTTCTGGCGTTCGATAATTGGACAGGGTTTTAAACTAACAGTTTCCGCATCGTTTAAGACGCTTTCCGCAACTACTGTCAGATCCTCTATCAACGGGTTGGCTTTACGATCTCACCAACACGTCTATAAACCGTCTCGGTTATCCGCTTATCCGTGTGCCCAAGCAGGCGACTGGCATCGCCCAGGTCCAATATCTCACTGGCTGCTTTCGGTCGGATGTCGCGGAACTGGAACTGCCGGATGCTCGCGGCAAGTACGCCGTCTCCCGCCTCGTTAGCAATGGCAATTGCCTTGTTCCTGGCATCGTCAAAGCGTAGGCGTAGCATCGGCTTGGTCACCTGCCGGCCATCTTCAGTGATTATTAGGTATGGAGTCCGTACTCCACGCGAGCGCCGCTGCTCTATCAGTCGCTCGACCAGTGTGCCCAGGTCATTAAGGTTTCCGGCAGCGGTAAGGCGGATCCGGAGCTTCTTGGCCGTCTTGCCTTGCGATACCTGCAGGAATTCATTTACTGCATCAGCCTCGCGCATCGAAAGCACATCTGCGGGGCGCTGTCCGGTCAGGTAGGCCAAGTCCATAGCATCGCGAAGCTCCGAGGCTGCGACTGCGTAAACGGCGCTCCAGATCTCCTCAGTTGCGTAGAAGTCCCGAGGCGCCTCCTTGTTCTTGCGCACGCCGGCGGCAGGGTTGTTCTCGGTGAGCCCCCACTCCCGCGCAATGTTGTAGATGTGCGACAGCAGAGATATTTCCCGGTTGGCTCGTACCTTGGCGGTCCGGCTATCCCTGTACTGCGCGATGATCTGTGGCGTAACCGCATCAATAGGGGCGTCGCTGAACGCTTTGCGCAGTTGCTTCAGGCTCAGGAGATTATCGCTCTGCGTCTTGGGCGCCTTGCCTGGGATGATCTCGCGCTCGTAACGGTCAAACACCTGGCCCAGCAGGGCTCCTTTCTTCGGTACCGGCTTGCAGTCGAGCTTTGCCCATTCAGCCTTTGCGATTTCCAGGTCACCCCCGAGCGGTATCTCCACCCGCTTCCCGTCTTCATTCCTCCCGTCGTAGTAATACCCAACCCACACTTTACCGCCTTCTTAGCTCGCATCTTTTTATCCTACCTTTGATAAATCTAGCGACCAGGCTTCGGCCGCAACGTTTTCTGCTGATGGCTTCACTCCGGCCAACTTCATCCGGGCGTAAACGCGGCCCACCACTGGACGGCGCGAGCGAGTCAGTACGTATTTCCAGCCGTTTTTGTTGAGCCACTCGATCTGCCTGGACGGGATCATGTAGCCCGTTACTGCCGCGATCTCTTCCTCGGCAAGCGTTTTGCTTTGCATTTCCATGGTGTGCACCTCTATGCCCGGGGATTGTCATGCGGGCCAGTAGGCCGCGCTGTCTTGATGATGTGGATGATGAAACCGAAGGTGAGCAGCATCCAGGCGACGGTGCCTGCGAATGCTGCAACCAGGGTTTGGTCGGTACCGGTGGAGAGCAGCTCCGGCACCTGCCAGAAAAACCAGAAGGTGGACCACGCCACGTACAACACGATGGCCGTCATGAGCAGGGTGAGTTTCGTTGCGTACATGAGGTTTCCTTGCCGCTCGAGGCAGCAGATATTGATATAGGGAAGGGCGGGTGTTTCTCGCTGGAAAATTCAGTCAGGACTGTTTTCGGACAGTTCCTACAGACGATGCGAGTCCGCGTTCATATGATTTTGGATTTCGTACCTAGCAACTCCTGTGGCCGCCGGCGGGGAGTTTTAGGTAGCCAAATTCATAGTTCTAAGGGTTGAACATGTCTGATTACTGGAAAGAGGTTGCTGAGCTGAGTAGCAAGGTCGAAGTTGCTTCGAAAAACCTTACGGAGTATCTACGGATCAATCCTGAGCCTTGGAGAGCCTCTGACCTTAGGGAGTTTGCTGCTTTGCATGTAGAGCTTTTGGATGCACAGATTGCATACGTCTCTTTTCAGCACACAAAACTTGTATAAACGCCGATGCCCTTGAAACGGTGAGCAACTGCAGGAATCATTTGATACTGATTATCAGTAGAGGGTATCTTTGCCGCGCTTCCCCAGCAGGGAAGGCTCTTTACCGGTCTATGGATGGCGAGGCGTACTCTGCTGGGTGATCACCTCGCCGGCCGTTCACCGGCAGGAATTTATGGTGTAATGAGAAGGATTCTTAAAGGTGGGGCGAGATGGTCAAGGCGTTAAGGCGGGGCTACCCCGTTACCGATGACATCCAGCAAGCTAAATCATGAGATAGGGCATTGCGATGCGTTTATCTCAAGCCTCCCTTCGCGAATGAAGGCGTCAAAGGAAATGCGCTCATGAAGTACAGCTGGATAGTGATTGTTTTACTGCTTTGTGCTTGTGTCAGTGGCCCAAGCCCTCAACAGCTGGCAGAGCAGCGCTTATGGGAGCAACAGTTGCTCACCCATCTCTCCTTGTACAAGTACTACCCCGAACAAGCTCGACTTCAAGGGGCGACAGGCTTGGTTAGAGCCGAATTCTTCGTCGACGCTCGAGGCAACGTCTCACGTCAGAAAATCATCAACTATTCTGGGTCGGAACTCTTTGTTCCTGCTGTACAGGCATTGATTTCGGTAGCATCACCCGTACCTGCGCCGCCACCTTCAATGCTTAAGGACGGTGAAGTCCAGATAGTAGCCCCCTTTCTATATTGCTTGGAGCAGGGTGCATGCCCGCGTCCCACAGCAGGCATTTAAGCAGCACGGAATAGTGCTGCGGCAACTCTAGCTGTCACAGCGGATTTTAAGAGCTAAGGGGCGACATTCCAGGCCATGAAGGGCGGCTAATTATGAGTCCGCATTTGTGTGTGGACTTGTGGTCGTGAACCTTGCTTTTCTTACGTATCGAGCCAGGCAGCAAGATCTTTCGAACGCGAAAGACTGAGTTGGTTACCACCATCCGTGATACCCGATGCAGCGAGTAGGGCGGTTTTTTTCAACAGGAAGACAGCAGTGGTTCGCTCGCCGCCCCTGCGCGGGGCGGCGAAATAGACAGGGTTACTTGACGTCTATGAAAGGAAGGGCGCTGTTCGGCAGAACAGTAGTAGGCAGCACTCCGTTCCAGCGTTCTGCTTTGGTCAGCTCAACCAAGTTTTGATTACTGGCCAACGCTTGAGCTCTTGCTTTGATAGCTTCTGCTTCTGCTTTGCCTCGCAACTCGGTGGCCTGGGCATCTGCTTTAGCCTGAGCGAGCTGTGAATCTGCTTCCGCCTGGGCTTGAGTAACTCTGATCTGAGCTTGAACCTGCTCTGTGGCTAGTTGTTGTTCGCGGGTTTTTACTTGCACCTCTGCGGCCATGCGCGCCTCAATAGCCCTCTCATAGGCGTCGCTAAAGTCAATGTTCTCAACTTGCACACTATCGATGATTACCGGCCCGATGATGGTTGCCTTAATGGCTGTTGATATATCGTTTACCAATTGAACGCGGTTCTGCACAGCAGCAACCGCATTGAATTTACCGAAGACATTCTCGACCTGCGTTGGTACCTGGCGACTGATCAACCTGTCGCGGATGCCGTCGAGGTCTTTGAACTGCGTGTAGACCTTCGCTACGTCTGACGGTGCGATGTGCCAGGACACAGAAACCTTGAGATTTGCTGATTGCTGGTCTTTGCTGTATGCCTGCATGCCATCGTAGGAGGTAACTTGGCTCTGGGTGCTGATGAAGCGCACCGATTCAATGAACGGGGTTTTGAAGGATAGTCCAGGGTCGACGACGCCGACGAGTGCTCCGTTGCGCAGTAACACACCGCGTTCTGTTTCATCTACCGTGTACCAACTTCCAAAGAACACGAACAGCAGGGCAAGAGCGATTGCTGCGCCGATGATGCTACCGTAAGCCTTACTGATCATTTTTTCTCTCCTTGATTAATTTATAGGCGGCGACTGCGCCGTACATGACCAGCGCAATCAGTACGACGGCGCCGATAAGTGTTGCTAGTGCTCTCATGAGCTCTCCAAAGGTAATCGCGCCGTCCGTCACGGAAGCAGCAGGGCGAGGGTTGATATTTTTTGATATATAATAACGTTTTGCTGGAGAAAGGGCGCGAAGGAGTGCAGAAATTTATTCAGCTCAAATAATCACTGTCGTGCCAGGCTAACCGCTCTATGCCAATGCGCTTATCCGGCTTTCTTCCTGTCTCGGTAGCTCAAAGAATACTTGGCTGCTGCTGATTTCTCCGCTGACATCTCAAGTCTCCGTCCAGCCAAATAGAACACCTTCGCCGTGACTACTCGTCGAAAGCCGCTTCTAGATTAAGTTTTGCGGCGCCGCCTTCCCGTTGAAAACCAGGCTGGTTCAGCCTTACAGACCATACATAGTCGTGTTTGGGGCCCACGTTGTCGATGTGACATTGGGCGCACTGAGCACGCGCTCGCGCTGGAGAGAATTGTTCATAGGGTGGCGCCTGATGCCCAAAACTGAAGTACGACCAACCGCCCGGCTCGCCGGGATAGCGTTTGCTGTCTTTGAGCATTAGGCTGAGCCCTGTTTGTCCGTGGGCAAAAATGACCTTACTGCCGCCGAGATTGCAAACATAAGCTGGCGGACCATCGCAGTTCTTCGGATCGATACTAGTGATACTGAACTCCTTGATCATCAGAGAACCTTCCGGCCACGTCCCTGTTTTCATGAAGGCTCGGTAGGCGCTTGGCTCAACATAGACACTATGGAATTCGGGCGTCTTCGTTACGGTGTTGTCTAGAGGGGTTACAGTGATAGATTCCCACGCTGTATAGGCGTGCACCCACGAGCGGTAGCCTTTCGGAAGGGCCGCCTCACCGTTTTCGTTAAAGGCGAGCTTCACTGCCGGGAGAGGCAGTCCGGCATCATTGGATTGCTTCTCAATGGTGCCAGCCAGGGCAAAGGTCCCCGCCAAGGCTACCGCCGCCATAATCAGCCCATAAGGCAGTACTCGAACCATACATCCTCCTAGAGACGCCGCCGGTGAGAACGCTCTCACTGCATTGTTTGCTTTCCTTAAAGATAGAAATAATCGAAGTACTTGATCGTTAGTTTCTTTCCAATCACTGGTCCACTTTCTGTTGTAGTGGGTCAGCGAACGTTTCAGGCTAGATCGCTGCGCTCCGTGTCACTCTGTTTGGATTGAGTCGTCAGTTGTTGCGCCGCGTTCTTGAGCAGCACCAACGAGCCGGCCATCAACACCAGGTCTTTGATAAGGAAAGAGGTGGCGCCGCCCATGGCTGGGAAACCACCTGCCGAAGCCTCCCAACCACCCGGAGTGGTTAGGAGCAGACTGGCGGTTGTCAGATAGGTAAGAGAGGAGGCGGCGGCGGCAATAAACGCGATCCTCGGTGACCATGCGCCTATGGCCAGACCGAGACCGATAGTCCACTCAGATGCACCGAGAGCATAACTTGCGCCCTGAGTGCCAAACGCTCCGTACATCCAAGAAAGGAGGGGGCTGTTGCTGATCAGAGGGATCAATGCCTGGGCTTCGTAATCAAACCATTTTGTGTAGCCAAACATCAGGAATATCAATACAAGAGCCCAGCGCATGAATTCGACTTCAAACGACTGGCGAAGCAAGCGGTAATATATTGATGAGGGCATGGGATTTCCTTAACGTCTATGAGAGTTATAGACGTAGAGTTCCCTCAAATCGGTGCGTTACAGTTTTTGTAATTTTTTTGAAAAGGTCATGAAGGGGATGCTGCGCTCGACCAACGTGCCGACGAATCTCGACTGGGGGGCGCCGGGAGATGATGAGTCAGAGCTTTACGACGAGGCTTGATCAGTTATGGTCGGTGGCTTGCAAATAAGGTTGGTGTTCGTTCGGCAGGACGCCGGGGGAGAGGGTAAATCATTTCCGCAACTGTACATACGCCCCTTGATCTGTGGGGCTTACAGACCAGCAAAAATCGACCAAGTGCGGAAACGATACATGGCTAAGGTGTTGATTTATTTAGTTAACTCGGCAGTCTTGAAAACCGGCGAACGTTAATAGCGTTCCCAGGGTTCGAATCCCTGGTTTCCCGCCAAGATTCATACGCGAATGCGGGGCTTTTGTGTTTCTGGGGTTTGACAATTACAGTTTCCACTCGCTCGACCAGTGCGCCAAGAAGGCGAATCCAGAGATTATTGCCTGTGAGTCCTACACTGGACGACCCACAGAACCCCCGCTCCCGAAGACCGCTGTGGCGAGCGAAATCGCGCACGGCTGGGTTCATTCGCATGTTCTCTCTAGATATGACCTGGGTCATCTTCCTATTTCAGTAGCCTGCTAACGTATCAGGCCGCTGACGGTTTCAGGGAGGATAAGGTTCAGCCTACGACACCATATTCATAACGGGAGCGTTCACGGTGAAGAGCTGGCACTGCATACTCGGTATCTTAGTGATTACGACACTAACGCTGCTGATTGAAATACCTGTTGATACCTGGCTCACTTCGGCAACTCTCAGCCTGATATTTGGAGCGTGCGCACTGGTTTATATGGCGGCTTCCTGCCTGTTGGCCAGTCGCTGGAGGGTAGTTGAGAATCTATTCGGCGGCTTGGACCGGGTCTATGAGTCACACAAGTGGCTAGGTATCTGGGCGCTTGTATTCGCCACGTATCACTTTGTATTCAAGGCAAATCTGGATGTCTGGAACAGCGTGCCTATTCTGGAACTGCCAAAATACTGGACGCGGCTAGTGCGCCAGTTGAGCTATGTAGCACTAGGTCTGATCGTACTTCTTGCGTTGAACCGCAATATTCCTTACAGCCTGTGGCGGTGGTGGCACAAGCTCTCCGGGCCATTGTTTCTGGTCGTGATTTTACATTGGTTAAGCTTCAAGTCGCCGATCACTTTGTTCAGCCCTTCAGGCCTCTGGTTGGCGCTGTCCTGCGGGTTGGGTGTGCTGGCAGCCCTTTACAAACTGGTTCTTTACCCCTTTTTTGCCCGTGCTGGCGAGTACAGGGTGAAAACCGTCAATAGGGGCAACAGGGCGCTGCATTTGACGCTGGAGCCCATCCATAAAGGATTTGACTTCAGTGCCGGGCAGTTTGCGTTTCTGGCCATGCAGCAAAAGGGGTTGCGTGAGCCTCACCCTTTCACGATCGCTAGCGCCAGCGGTCCGAATGGGCAAATTGAGTTCATTATCAGAGGGCTTGGGGATTACACCAAAAAGCTCTGCGAGTGCGCGAAAGCCGGAATGCTTGCCACTGTCTACGCCCCTTATGGGAGATTTAAACGGGTCTCTCACGCCGAGCGAGAAATCTGGATCGGCGCGGGTGTGGGGATTTCGCCTTTTATTTCCTGGTTGCAAGATCCGAATGCCAAAGACTTCGAAAAGGCAACGCTGGTCTATTGTTTCACCCCCTCGCGCGCCTTCCCGCCGTCCGAAGAGTTGGAAAGTATGGCCACCATGCGTGGTGCGCAATTTGTTCGCAATACGGGGGGGACTGAGCAGTTGGCTGAAACCTTGAGTGACGCGGTGGCTCAAACCAAACCGCACCAAATTCATATCAGTTTTTGCGGCCCCAAAGGACTACTAAGCAGGGTGTATGAACTAATGGATCTCCATCGAATTCCGAAAGCTAATCTTCACTTCGAACTTTTCGACTTCCGTTGATTCGATAGACTGCCTACTGCAGGTCATGCCAGCTGGTCATCCAGCTCCTGGGGGCGCAGCTAGGCTGCAATCCCTGGAGGCTGTTAGATGATCCGTAAAAACCAGCTTCTACGAAGCGCGCGTGGCGTTCTCTCGACGGGCCTTACTGCTGATTCATCTGATAGACCACTGCGCTCCAGTAGCGGTTTCCGTTACGAATCTGGCGAGTCCAGCCGTTAACCTCGAGCTGCTTGCCGATCATTCGATTCATAAATCCATGACCGAGCAACAGGACTGGCCCTGCGCTGGAAAGGTCTTGAAGTTGTCGCGCTGCCTTGCCGGCCCGTAGCCTGGCCTGGCGGGCTGATTCGACCGTTCCCGAGAAACCGCACAACCAGGAAATACGCAGGATAAACGCCCACGTAAACCCAGAGAGCTTCGGCAGTCTCCAGCGGCCATGGGGCAGTTGTGCCTCACAGAACACCGGGTCTACCACTGTAGGCTGAAGACACAACGCCCGTACGGAGGAAAGCGCTCGAGGGGCACTACTCGATACGATTACTCGAGCGGTCGCCGCCAGTTGCATGCTCGCCTGCGGGGCGGGCTGGCGGGTGATTTCAGATAAGTTGTAGTGTTCGATCCAGTGTTTCATTTCGAATAATGAAACCTTGCCGAGCATGGTCAGGTTCGGCTGGCCATGGCGCATCAGGATGATCTCCCTGTTCATTGTGTTCACGTCCTTGTCTTGCCGCACATTGAGCCGAAAGGGTATCAGCTAGCCAGCAGGTTTGTGGAGCCACCATCATTAAATCAGGCCATCGGATAAGGGCAATCAGCTATTAGCCTTTCTGTGCGAGTTCCTCCGCCAGGGGATCAATGCTGACTTTTTCTTTGTTTTTATTGTGAGAGAGGGTTTTTATGCCTGACCGCTTCTCTGATGCTTTATTGGTTTAATTAAATAAATCCGTCCCCCTAACATGGCTCACATGCCCAGAGTGGGAATGGTCACCTGGCCACACTCTATGAGTTGGCCAGCGGTTACTTGCAGCCCATCATTGGGTTTTGCGGCGTACCCGGCAAGAAAGCCGGCGGCCACCAAGGCGATACAGAGCAGGGATCTTCTGAGAATCATCGGGAATTCGCTGAGTTGTTGGTATGAAAACATGCAGCACTGATTCCCGATTATGAAAAAGGTTCCTGGCGCACGGGCTCTGCAAGGCACCACCTACGACAGCACCACCACACGGGCGCTCTCGAACAGCACCGGACGGACAAGAATTTTGTAGCTGTCAGCATCGAAGGACTGCGGCGGGAGGGCCGGCGCCAATCGGGCTTCGGCCTCCGAGGCATAAGTCCCGATGTACCGCCAGTTGTCCACGACGTGGTATTGCTCCATCTGGCCATGGCGTTCGTGCAGCGCAATGGCCGCGGGGTATGGCCAGCGGTGGACGGCCCAGTGCGCCAATGCCTGCAGCAAACGTTCGGTATGGGCTGCATGGGTTTCGTCGCCTCGGCATGCCCCGGCGCATTTACGGATCTGCGCGCGGAAACAGCCCTTTGTGTTGGCTGGCTCTATACCCAACAGGCTATGACAGAGGCGATGCTCGTCGGCGAGCAGCATCAACGCTTCGATTGCCATGCGCCGGCTGCGGAACAGTCCGTACAACTGTGGCCCCTCAGCTAGCGCGGTGGTGTCGATGATCTCGAGTTTGCCTTGGTGCATGCGCAGCGAACACAGGCGTCGCTGCCTGCGCAGGCGCTTGTTCTTCAGGGGCTGCAGCTCTTTGATCAGGCGCGACTCCAGCAACAGTGCACCGATTTCCCCAGCGGTCTGCTGGTACTCGATCCGCTGTGCCTGACGCAGCATGCGCGCTTCTTCGGGAGTGCGCAGGTGTGCCAGCAGACGGCTGCGGATATCGACACTTTTACCGATATACAGCGGCATCGAATCGCCTTGCGCGTAGAAAAAATACACGCCGGGCGCACGCGGCGCAGCTTCGGCCTGGGCGCGAAGGTGGGCAGGGTATTCGAAGGGCAGGGCAGGGGGCGTCGGTCGTAGAGGCATGCCAAATATAGTGCGGCATCAACTGGCGAAACGGGGTGCCGCTGGTCGGGCACCTTGGTGGACACGCCTCAGGGGGTTCGACCCCCTTTGATCTTGGCGGTCTTGAGGTGTGATTGAGACCTGTTGCTGGTATTTCTCCTCACGCTGCCCGTCTTCACAGCGCTCAGGATTTTTTGAAAGTTCGCGCACTCGATATGCCGGGCCGCAGGGCAGGCCGCAGCACGCCGCAGTCCATCGCGTATGGCGCTGAGCTGCTGGATCGTACGGTCCAGCTCATCAGCCTTTTCGGCCAGTCGCTGATGGTCAATGGCCGGCTGGCCATCCGCGTCCAGCATGGTGGCGATATCGTCCAGGGAAAACGCCGCAGACTGGCCGAGTGTGATCAATGACAGACGTTCAAGTACATCCGCAGCAAATACCCGGCTCAGGCCACGGCGACCTATGGAGCGGATAAGGCCTTTTTCCTCGTAGTACCGCAGGGTCGAAGACGGTAGGCCGCAGCGGCGTGCCACTTCACCGATATCCATTTCTTTCATGCTTGACCTCAAGTCGACTTGAACTTGCAGACTGCCGGGATCAAAACCGGCCAAAGGCAAGAGGAAATAACATGGAAACCGCTGAGATGGTACTGCGTATGGTGCTGGTTGGGCTGGGGGCCACGTTGATCATGGACCTGTCAGCGTTGATTCAAGCACGGGTATTTGGCAGCGCATCGCTGGACTACAGGCTTGTCGGCCGTTGGCTGGGCCACATGCCCAAAGGACAGTTTCGCCACGCCTCGATTGTGGCTGCGCACCCTACCTGGCATGAAAGCCTGATTGGCTGGGGGTTCCATTACGTCACCGGCAGCGTCTTCGCGATGGTGCTTCTGGCATTCCAAGGGCAGGCCTGGCTCTGCAGCCCCTCGCTGATGCCCGCGTTGCTGACGGGCTTGATTAGCGTGCTTGCACCGTTCTGCATCATGCAGCCCGCCTTTGGTTTCGGCTTCGCCGCCGCCAAGACGCCGACACCGAACCGAGCCAGGCGCCGAAGCCTGCTTGCCCACCTCACGTTTGGCGCCGGGTTGTTTGTCGCGGGCTGGTTACTGATCCAACTCTTTCCCGCGTCGGTGTGCTTGAGGCAAGGATGACCGAGTCCGATTCCACTGATCCGCCACGTCCCCCATGGTCAAGGGCTCGCCACTCTTGATCCAGGCCATGAACGCCCGATCGAACTTGAATGACCCCCCGCACTCGCCGATCAGGAACTGGCGCACCTTCTGTGTATTCCTGTAGTGCTTGTCCAGTGGGGTGGTGCGGGTGATGGGGCCGGAGTGCCAGTCGAAGCTCATTGCCATTCCTTGGGTGATGTAATGCGTTGCGGGTATGAGAAGCGTGACCCTTGTCTACCGGGAAAGATCGCAGCGCATTACAACCATCCCGATGTCGGCCTTGTCGGTACTGAACGGAATTTCGCCGAGTGCCTCAAATCCGCAGTTTTCATAAAAGCGCTGTGCACTGGTATTGGACCTCAGCACATCCAACCAGATAGAGCCTTCCTTACGGTCTTTTGCGTACTGGTGGATAAGCTGCAAGAGTTGCTTTCCGTAGCCTTTGCCGGCCTGTGACTTGAGGAAGTAAATTTTCTGTAGCTCACTGCCAACCTGACCAGGCAAGGGCATAGGTTTGGACCAGTTGACCTTTGAAAAGCCTACGGCGTGGTTGGTTTCGTCGAATGCGATAAGCCAGCAGTGATGGGCAGGCGACTCGATTGATTTCTGCATTTCGTGGGTCGAGAAGTCTTCGTTCAGGAAGTTCTGCATGCCCGCAGCGGTCCAGATTTCAGAGAAATGCTCTCGGTATGTCTTCATGCCGAGTTCCTGAAGGAGGGGGATGTCTTCTATGGTTGCTTCCCGAATGCTGATCACTGCTCTGCTCCTTGCCTGAATTGTCGGACGCAGGTCCTGAATTTTTTCACTCAACAGTTAAATACCGGTGCATAGCGCTCTTCCCGTTTCTTGAAGTGAATCGGCGCCATCGGCACTTTTTCACCGTTCACAAATATAGCCGGGAAGGTGAGGGTGAAATCATCCATATCGCCCTTGCCCAGGGCCGTGCCCTTGCGGCTGCTGCTGGATTGCTTCTTGGGGTCAAAGCCGGTTTTCAGTTGTTCGATACTGACTTGATAGGTCTCGCCTGTCGCCAGCGTAACAGTGACCAACGGCGAATCGGCGCTGACCCACAGCGGCGGGTCAGTTTGTTTGTAAGCCGCCCGGCGCTGATCCGGGGTGTCCAGGTTGCGCCGACGTGGGGGGATGTAGAGCCGGCCAAACAGGCGCAGTTCGGTGTCGGTTGAACGCAGGTTGCCTGGCCAGCTGGATGTTCCGGGCGGTGCTACATAGACCAATACGTGCACCCAATCGAGTTCTTCCGAGAGCGGGGCGTAGCTCATTGCGGCTTTCGGGCCGGGGCAGGTACGTTCGAGTAACGCATGGGTGCCCACTGCCGATTGCGGATGCAGATACGGCCCGCTGCTGCATCCTGCGAGCAGCGCCAAGAGGGGGTAGAGGATGTATTGCTTCATTGGGGGCCAACTCCATTTGCTGTACGGGCGACTATGCCATTTCTGCGGTTGATTCTCATCAGCTCTGTGCAGCATTATTCTGGTGTTTTTCAGGATCGGCGGGTGTAAGTGTGCGGATACCGTCACCATTATCCAGGGATAAACCAATGAAGTACCTGCGCACCTTGAATGCCGCAATGGAACGCTTTCTGAGCCGGTTTCCCCCCACGCAATTCCTGTGCGCCGCCATTGCGTTGACCGCGCTCAACTTCTTATTGGACTACACCGTTGCTTCGTACACCTCTATCTACCTGTCCATGCTCAGCGGTTGGCTGTTTGCCATGAGCTTTCTGAGGTTCCGGGCCCAGTGATGGCGCTGTTTGAGCCTTACCTGAGGCGCTGGGACCTGACCGTCGATGGCGATGCATTCGCCTCGCGCAATGGCAATCTACTGCCCGTTCGCCAGCGCGGCATACCGGCCATGCTCAAAATCTCCCAAGTGGCCGAGGAGCAAGCCGGCAGCTTGCTGATGGCCTGGTGGGACGGCGAAGGCGCAGCGCCGGTGCTGGCACAGGATACCGAGGCTTTGCTGATGGCGCGTGCGCTGGGACCGGCCTCGCTTGTACAGATGGTCAATGGTGGGCGGGATGAGGAGGCCACTCGCATCCTGTGTAGCGTAGTCGCGCGTTTGCATGCACCACGGGCCAAGCCAATTCCCGCCCTGGTTCCCCTGGCGCAGCGGTTCGAGGCACTAGAGTCCGGGGCGGCGAGGCACTGCGGCATCCTGGCACAGTGCGCAAGCACCGCACGCGAACTACTGGCGGCGCCTCAGGATGTCGTGGTCCTGCATGGCGATATCCATCATGGCAACGTGCTGGATTTTGCCGCGTCCGGCTGGCTGGCAATCGACCCCAAGGGCCTTTACGGCGAGCGGGGTTTTGATTATGCGAACCTCTTCTGCAACCCCGATGAAAACGCCCTGGCCCCCGATTGCTTCGCGCGGCGGATCGAGGTTGTCGCCAGCGTGTCAGGTATCGAACGGCGCAGGCTCCTGCAATGGGTGCTCGCCTGGGCAGGGTTGTCGTTGACCTGGATGCTCGAAGACGGTGATGAGCCTGGAGTCACCCTCGGGGCAGCACAACTGGCCGCGTCGGCGCTTAGTCGGTGATGCTTGTTGCCGTTGCAGGCACTGTTTGGTTGCGGATAACAGAAAGGTAATCATCAAGCTACCTTGCTGACAGGGTCGGTTCGTTAATCTCAAGTCTGGAATGAGTGACTTGAGAGGTAAACCCGATGAACCTGTTGAAACTGAGTATTGCTGCATTGGCGTTGTCATTGTCTACGGTCGTGCTCGCCACGGGAGGCAGTGATCGTGCATTTGAGGCGTTGATGAGCGATAACCAGAAAGCCATGGAGGCTTACGCGTTAAAGCATGGCAAGGACCGGCCAGTGGTCCAGGATTATCGCTACGGGATGAAACTGGACATCGCCAAGGTGGTCAGCGTGACCCCGCCGATCCGCTCCTGTGACATCGTACCGTCGCGGATGACCTACGAAGATTCGAGCGGCAAGCTCAACACCATCGAATATAAAGTCATGGGGCTGTGCCGTAACAATGGCCGCTGAAAGGACGCCGCGGCGGGCCCTGCGCCGCAGGGGAGTAACGCACCGTCTGCTCAAGAAAATGGCCCCACACGCCGGGTTTTTGTCATAGGGGCCGTCCAGTTCAGGCAAGCCAGCTCCCACATTGGATTTGTGGTGGGACCGCAATTCTCTGCCCCAATGAGGTCCCCTGTGGGAGCGGGCTTGCCCGCGATGACGGTGTACCAGTCACTATAGTGGGTGACTGACCCGCCGCCATCGCAGGCAAGCCAGCTCCCACATTGGATTTGTGGTGGGACCACAGTTCTCTGTCCCTATGAGATCCCCCGTGGGATCAGTCAGTCAATCCGCGGATGCTGTTGTGCCAGGTTCTTGCGCTTGGCCTCCAGCTCGGCGATCTGCTCGTCGAGGTCTTCGATTTTCTGTTCGATATTGTCGTGGTGTTCCTGCAACAGCTCCCGAGCTTCTTCAATATCCGACGCCGCCGGCGCCGCGCCGCGCAGGGGTTTGTTGGCGGTTTCCTTCATGGTCAGGCCGGTGACCAGGCCCACCACGGCAATGACCATCAGGTAGTAGGCGGGCATATACAGGTCGTTGGTGCTTTCCACCAGCCAGGCCACGGCAGTGGGGGTCAGGCCGGCGATCAGCACCGAGATGTTGAATGCACTGGCCAGGGCGCTATAGCGGATATGGGTGGGGAACATCGCCGGCAGGGTGGACGCCATCACGCCGATAAAGAAGTTCAGCACCACTGCCAGTATCAGCAAGCCTGCAAAGATCAGCCCCAGCTTGCCGCTGTTGATCAGCATAAAGGCCGGAATCGCCAGGGCCAGCAGGCCGATGCTGCCAGCGATGATAAAGGGCCGGCGTCCGACCTTGTCGCTGATAAAGCCGATCAAGGGCTGCACGAACAGCATGCCCACCATGATCGCGATGATGATCAGCACGCCATGGTTTTCGCTGTAGTGCAGGTTGTGTGTCAGGTAGCTGGGCATGTAGGTGAGCAGCATGTAGTAGGTGACGTTGGTCACCGCCACCACGCCGACACAGGTCATCAGGCTGCGCCAGTGTTGGGTGGCGATTTCCTTGAACGACACGCGCGGGCCGCGTGCCAGGCCTTCGCGGTCACCTTGTTCGAGCTTCTCGACATGCTGCTGGAAGGCCGGGGTTTCCTCCAGGGCGTGGCGCAGGTACAGGCCGATCATGCCCAAGGGTAGGGCGAGGAAAAACGGCAGGCGCCAGCCCCATTCCAGGAACTGTTCTTCACCCAGTACCGACGAGATCCCGACTACCACGCCGGCGCCGAGTACAAAGCCGGCAATGGAGCCGAAGTCCAGCCAGCTGCCGAGAAAGCCGCGCTTGCGGTCGGGTGCGTATTCGGCGACGAAGATCGAGGCACCGGTATATTCCCCGCCCACCGAGAAACCCTGGGCCATTTTGGCCAACAGCAACAGGATCGGCGCCCAGATGCCTATCGAGGCATAGGACGGGATCAGGCCGATGGCAAAGGTACTGAGGGACATGATCACGATGGTGGCCGCGAGGACTTTTTGCCGCCCGTATTTATCCCCCAACGCACCGAAGAACAGGCCCCCCAGGGGGCGGATCAGGAACGGCACGGAAAAGGTTGCCAACGCTGCGATCATCTGTACGCCAGGGTCGGCGCCGGGAAAGAACACCTTGCCCAGTACGAAGGCGACAAAGCCATACACGCCGAAGTCGAACCACTCCATGGCATTGCCCAGCGCCGCGGCGGTGATCGCCTTGCGCATCTTGGCGTCGTCGACAATGGTGATGTCTTTCAACCCGATAGGGCCGACACTTTTCTTGCGCGATTTCATACAGGTCACTCTGTTGCTGATCGGTGTCGATGCCATTGTTTTAATGGCATGGTCTATTGGGTCAGATACATGAGGACACTAAATAATTCATCGCTCGACGTTATTTTTCACTAGCGCGCCTATCAGCGCGCGCATTGGCCAGCTCTGATCCCTACCGATCAGCGCTTCGTTGTGGGTCTCCCCGCGAACAAGGGTACTTTTAGTCCCAGTCCTATTTGCATCTTTTTTGGTACTGCTAAGCTTTTTTTCTGGAAAAGTATCGGGAAATTTTTGTCATGATCGTAAATGCCGCCGTGTCTGAGGAGTTCAACGCCCTACGCGTTATCACGTTGGCAGCTGACGTCACCTGTGCCGATCGGTTAGCCGGCGCGCTGAGCAGTATGGGCGTTACAGCGCTGACCAATGCTCAATCGTTGAAGGACGTGGAGGCATGGCTGCTGGAACAGCCGGTGGACGTCATCGTCTGCGAAATTCTCCCGGGATGTGATGATGGGCTGATGCTGCCAAGCCTGCTCAAGGGGCTGCACGAAGCCGGTGCCGTGGCGCAGTTGCCGAGTATCTTCTGGACCGGCAAAGCCACCTTGAATGCCCAACTGCGCGATGTGAAAGGGGGCAGCGTGACTGCCCCGCATACTGGCACCCAGCAGTTCTGGATCAAGTACATGGGGGGGGTGGCCATCAGTGCGTTGGAGTCTCATGCACGATTGGCCCGGGCTGCAGGGATCCTGGTGGAAATTCTGCGTGAAGGCGCAACCCTGGAACTGGGCGATGCCTTGCGAGCCGTGGTGCTGACCCGGGCGAAACCGGACCCGCAGTTGTGCATGACCACATTCGACGCCTTGGCCGAAGATGAAGTGATCAACGCGCTGACCACGGGGGAGGGATTGCGTTTTGTGTTCCAGCCACAATTCGAGCTGTTGAGCCGGCGTGTAGTGGGGGCTGAGGCGCTGGTGCGCTGGAAGCACCCGCGCTTTGGTGAAATCCCGCCGTCGGTGCTGATGCCGTTGGTTAACCGACTGGGCCTGGACCTGTTGCTGTTCAGCCTGGTGGAAATGTGGAGCATCAGGGCGATGCTGGCGCTCAAGCGTGAAAACATCCTGATCCCCATCGCGGTGAATGCATCGGCAAAAACCATTTGCACCCCACATTTTGCCGAACGCCTTGCCACACGGATGCAGCAGGCCGGCTTACCGAACCGTTTGCTGAAAATCGAGCTTACCGAGGACGTACACGAACCGGATGAGCTTCATCTTTCGGCATCACTGACGGCGATCCGCGCCAAGGGTTTCCAGGTGTCCCTGGATGATTTTGGTACCGGCGCGGCTACGCTGAACCTGTTGGCGAACCTATCGTTCGATGAGATGAAAATCGACGGCTCATTCGTGCGTGCTGTAGAGCAGCATTCCTCATCACGCAAGGTGATTGCGGGCATCGTCAGTTGGGCCGGCCTGCTGAATCTGAACCTGGTGGCCGAGGGCATTGAGGATGAGTCCACGATCCCTTTACTGCATCGCCTGGGCTGCCGCGTCGGGCAGGGTTATGCGCTGGCGCGGCCGATGGAAATCGAGGCCTTCTTGAGCTTCCTGATTGAGCGGGGGAAACACCCGTAAAAATATTTCTGTCCGTCTGGCTCTGGGAGGAGGCGGTTTTTAGGAGTGCTCTTATTTCAATTGTTTCGTCATGGCCTTAAATTTCCATCATCGATTTTTTTATATTGTATGCCGCTGGAGTTAACTGCTCTGCCCATTCGATAACCACTGCTGGATGTCTTGAATCTCAAAAAGTCGACTACTTGCCTGGCAACTTAAAGTTTGCCGGTGGGTGTTGTATTGCCTGATCGAAAGTTCGCCTGTTTGTTTTTAATGTGCGATGGCTCAGTTGCACGGATGGAATTGATGTTGTAGGTCCGTCTTCCCTGGCGGCAACTTACCAATGATGAAATAGCGTTATTTTTCATCTTTTTGCTCGTTATACAGAGTGTCCTGTGATCTATGAAACGCTTACAAATTGCTTTGCTGGATGATCATGCAATCGTGCGACATGGCCTGGTCAATCGATTGCTGCAGGAACCTGATTTTGAAGTGGTCGGTGTCTACGCTCGGACGCGTGAACTGTTGGCAGGGTTGGCCAAGGACCCGGCGCAGGTGCTGTTGCTGGACTATGTCCTGGGGCCCAGCGAGTTGGACGGCGTGTTACTGATTCGAGCGTTACGGGTGAAGTTTCCACAATGCCGCATCCTGGTGTTCTCTACGCACCATGACGCCGCTACCGTGATCCTGGCCTTGCGTGCCGGTGCCCGGGGATTTCTCGGCAAGGGTGAAGACATGGGCCAGTTGGTCGACGCCGTCCGGCTGGTGGCGTCGGGGGCGGTTTACCTGAGCCCGGACATGGCCTACAGGGTTGCCGAAGCCACTGCGGTCAACTATGACGGCGAGGCGCGCAATCGCGAGGATGCGTTGCGCTTTGTCAGTCTCTCTGCCCGTGAGCAGGAAGTGATTCGCTGTTATCTGACGGGCATGACCATCACCGAAATTGCTGAGAAATTCAGCCGTAGCATCAAGACCATCAGCACCCAAAAGGCTTCGGCATTTCGCAAGTTGGGTGTGATATCGAACAACGAGCTATTCAAGATCAAGCACCTCATTGAAGGTATCTGAACCTGGCGGGCTGGCGCCGTGTCATTTGCCGGTTATTGCATATACTGTTCTATCGTTGGGTATCCCTGTTTTCGGCAGCGCGGTTTGCGCTGGGTTGAGTGGGCTCGATCATAATGAAATCTATACGTATTGCTTTGTTGGATGATCACGCGGTTGTTCGACATGGTCTGGCCAATACCCTGGCGGCCGAGGCGAACTTTGAAGTAGTAGGCATTTATGAGCGCAGCCGCGACCTGATTGCCGGTCTCGCCACAGCGCCTGCAGACTTGCTGCTACTGGATTTCTCCCTGAGTCCCGAGGAGTTGGACGGCGTGTCATTGATCCGTGCCTTGCGAGTCAAGTTTCCTGCTAGCCACATCCTTGTGTTGTCCACCCATCACGACCCGGCGACCGTGGGCCTGGCCATGCGTGTCGGAGCCCGCGGGTTTGTCGGCAAGGGTGAGGACATGGACCAGTTGGTCAAGGCCATTCGCAAAGTGGCGTCGGGGGCGGTGTACCTGAGTCCTGACATGACCTATCGCCTGGCCGAAACCGTCACCAGTGATACCCGCAAAGGCCCTGGCGAAGTGCCCGACGCCCTGATCCTGGCGGAGTTGACCAGTCGCGAGCAGGAGGTCATTCGTTGTTATCTGGCGGGCATGACCATCACTGAAATTGCCGAGAAGTTCAATCGCAGCATCAAGACCATCAGCACCCAGAAAACCACGGCGTTTCGCAAGCTGGGGGTTACGTCGAACAACGAACTGTTCAAGCTCAACAAAATCATTGGCTCGCCATGAGGCGGTGGTGGCTGGGGGGCGTGCTGTTGTGGTCGCTTGGAGGGACCGTCTTCGCTGCTGGCCCGGTTCAACTGAGCGAGCAGGAGCAGCGCTGGATACAGCAGCATCCGGTGTTGCGGGTGGGCGTGGTCGAAGACCTGATACCTTTTGAGTACATGCGTGATGGCACCCTGCAGGGACGCTCAGCGCATTACCTGCAATTGGTGACCGATGCCACCGGCCTTGAATTCACCTATGTCCCGGGAAAGACCATTGAGATACGCGAGCAAATGCTCCTCGATGGCCAGGTGGATCTGCTGTCCTCTTACTTGCGTTTCAGGACTGAGCCGGCCACCAAGGGCCTTGCCTTGCTGACCTACCAGACCACCTCGCCGATCATCGTGACGCGCTTCGAAGACCCGGATATTTTCGACCTCGACCAACTGCATGGCAAAACCGTGATGGTTCCCGACGTGGATCATTACGAAGAGATCGTCGGAGCATCAGGGATCGAGGTCACGCTGATCAAAAGCAAATCGGCCCTGGAGATGCTGACCCGCGTCCGGGACGGCAGTGCTGACGCGGTCGTTGCCACGGAAATCTTCCTGATGCCTTATCTGTACCGCCAGTTCCAGGGCATCCTGGAGGCTTCAGGTGTGGTCGGCAGCCAGATGCTGGATGTCAGCATGGCGGTTCGCTCGGACCAAGCGCTGCTGCATTCGATCCTCGAAAAAGTCCTGGGCTCGATCACTGCCGAGCAACGCAATGAGATGTACGAGCACTGGTATCACGACCTGGGTCTGGATGTTCCAACCCTGGTTGCCGTCTCCAGCCACTACTGGCATGTACTGATCATGGGGGCGTTGCTGCTGGCCAGCCTGTGTGTGCTGGTCTATCGCGGCCATCTCCGGTGGCGTCAGGCTGTGCGCAACGAGCAGGAAAAAACCATGTTTCTGGCGGTCATGGGCCATGAAATCCGTTCGCCTATGAATGCCGTGCTGGCGGCCATGGAGTTATTGGGGCACACCCGGCTCAATGAACAGCAGCGCCACTTTGTGCACCTTGCCAATGGCGGCGCCAATGCGTTGGTGCGTTTGCTGGATAACGTGCTGGACACGCCAGGCTCGGGTGCGCGGGCGTTGCGCCTGAGCATTGAACCGACCGATGTGACGGCGCTGGTGCAGGGTGTAGTTGGCTTGCACCGCCTGCGCGCCCGGGAAAAGCACCTGAGCCTGAATGTGAGCATCCACACCGCGCTGCCCTTGCTGTTACTCGACAGCTCCCGCCTGACGCAGATTCTTCATAACCTGCTTTCCAATGCCATCAAGTTCACCGATGTCGGCGGTGTCGACATCAAGCTGTACCTGTTGGCCCTACCGGCCGGTGGTCAACAGTTGCAAGTCAAGGTGCGCGACACCGGGATCGGTATCAGTGAAGCGGTACAGGCGTCGTTGTTCCGGCCATATGCCCAGGCCAGTCAATCCTACAAGCGCTCCGGTGGTACCGGGCTGGGCCTGGTGATCTGCCAGCAACTGGCGAACTTGATGCAGGGGTCGTTGACACTCAGCAGTGAGCCGGGGGTTGGCACGACCTTCATCCTCTGCGTGCCGGTAACGGTTGCCCCCCAGACTGCTGAACCACCGCAGGTTCAGCAGTCCGCGCCAGAGGCCGAGACGGACGGCCTGCAAATCCTGGTCGTGGAAGACACCCTGGCCAACCAGGAAGTGCTGCGGGCGCAGATCGGCGGCTTTGGCTGCGAGGCGGTGATCGCCGCCGATGCCGCCCAGGCCCACAGCTTGTTCGTGCAGCAGGCCTACCAATTGATTCTGATGGACTGTGACCTGCCGGACCAGGACGGTTACAGCCTGGTTCGCGAACTGCGTGAGTTCGAGCGCGGCTTGGGGCGTCCACGCTGCCCAATCATTGCCATTTCTGCCCTGACCGGTGAACAGCACCTCAAACGTTGCATGGATGCTGGGATGGACGCCGCATTGAGCAAGCCGATACGCCTTGGGCAACTGCGCGAAGTGATCGAGCGCTGGTGCGACGTCACCCTGGCTGCACCTCGTGCGAGCCTGATGGCCCCTCAACTGGATCAGGCGGCGATCAATCGGGAGATGGCCAGTGACCTGGGGAGCCTGATCAAGGCCATAGCGCTCTGTGACCGCCCCAGCGCCGTCCACGTTGCCCATCGTCTGCACGGTGCTGCGCTGATTATGGAGTGGCTGGCCCTGGGGCAGAGTGCCGAGCATCTGGAGCGCCTGCTGCGCGCGCAGGAGGGCTGGGATTGCCCGGCCTACGCCCAGGCCCTGCGGGCGTTGGTTGAGCATTGGCGGGCCTTGGGCGGGGATGCTCCCCTGGAAGTGCTGCCGCCCGCGCGTGCCTCGCGGGTGACCCAGCGATGAACGCCAAATTGCTACGCCTGCTGCTGATAGCGTTCGTGTTGGGAAACCTGGGCGTCGGGGTGCAGGCAGGCCCGACGCCGCTGGACTTGACCCAGCAGGAGCGTGATTGGATTGCCGCCCATCCGGTGCTGCGTGTTGGCGTATTCGATAACTTGCAGCCTTTTGAATACATCAGCAATGGCCAACTCAGAGGGTTGTCAGCCAAATACCTGGGGTTGATTGCATCGCGCACGGGCCTGTATTTCGAACCCGTCACCACCACTACGCGCAGCGCCCGCAAGGACATGCTGATCAGCGGCGAAGTCGATATCTTGTCCACCCGGCGCCGGGATGATGACCCGGCAAAGGATCTCGGGCTGCGTTACACCACGCCCTACAACACCAGCTCGACCGTTATGGTCAGCCGTTTTGGCGATCAACCGTTTGCCGACTTGGAGCAACTCGCCGGCAAGCGGGTGGTGGTGCTGGGGCGTGAGGAGGATTACGTCGCTTTTTTGAAGCGTAAGGCCCCGGGGATAACCATTGTTTCAGCCCTGAATGCGCTGGACATGATGGCGATGGTCAAGGACGGCCGCACGGACGCGGCGATTGCTTCGGAATGGCTGCTGATTCCCTACCTGTCCCGCCAATATCATGGGGTACTGCAGATTTCTGGGGTGCTGCCGTCGCTGCATACCGGCGTGAGCATGGCAGTACGTGACAGCGATGTGCTCCTGCTGTCTATTTTGGACAAGGTGCTGGCGTCCATCAGCGGCGAAGAGCGCAAGGCGATCTATGACGCCTGGTTTGTGGATATGGACCTGGATATTCCCACCGTCAAGGCCATTGCCGAGCACTACCAAGGTGAGCTGTGGTTGCTGCTGGCCGTGGTGGCAGTGCTCGTCGGGCTGGTCGTGCAAAGTCGCCTGCAACGGCGCCAGGCCATGAACAGCGAACGGGAGAAGGCGATGTTCCTGGCGGTCATCAGCCATGAAGTGCGTTCGCCGATGAACGCAGTGTTGGCCGCCGTGGAACTGCTGGAGCACACCCCGCTCGATGAGCAGCAGCGACATTTCACCAGCTTGGCCAATAGCGGCGCCAATACCTTGCTGCGGCTGGTGGATGATGTGCTGGATATCTCCAAGATGGAAGCCGGGCAACTGGCCCTCAATCTTGAACCGGTGGACCTATGGGCGCTGGTCTTGCGGATAGTCGATGAGCATCGAGCGCAAGCACAGGAAAAGGGCATTGAGCTGCTCGTCACCGGCGAGCGTCCCGGCGCCCCATTGTTGCTGGACGAACTGCGTCTGGCGCAGGTGCTGCGCAACCTGATCTGCAACGCCGTCAAGTTCACCGATGTGGGCCGGGTAGAGGTGCAGTTGCAACAGCTGGAAAAGCCTGCGGTCGAGGTGCGACAGCTGGTGATCCGGGTCATCGATACGGGCATAGGCTTGTCCAAGCAGGCGCAAGCCTCGCTGTTCCGGCCGTATGCCCAGGCCAAGCAATCCTATCGGCGCACTGGCGGTACCGGCCTGGGCCTGGTGATCTGCCGGCGCCTGGTCAGCTTGATGCGCGGCAGGTTGGTGCTCAGCAGCTTGCAGGGGGTCGGTACCCAGGTCGAGGTGTGGTTGCCAGTTGAGCGGGCTGTTTCCCCGCAACTGCCGGCACCTGAGCCTGCGCCGAGCGCGGAATCGGCTAACGGTTTGCAGGTGTTGGTGGTGGACGACTCGCTACCCAGTCGGCAAGTGTTGCAGGCACAACTCGACAGCCTTGGTTGCGCGGCGCTGCTGGCGGCTGATGCCGACCAGGCGGTGGCGTTGTTCAGTGCGCACCGGGTCGATATGGTGCTGATCGACTGTGACTCGCCAGAGGGCGACGCCGAGGGCATGGTCAGCGCGTTTCGTGAGTCGCAGCTCCAACAGGAACGCTCATATTGCCCGATCATCGCGATCTCGCAATTTAGCGGGAATGAATACCTGCAACGTTGTTTCGATGCCGGTATGGATGGTGTACTGAGCAAACCGGTCCAACAGGCCATGTTGCAGCAGATGATTGAACTCTGGTGCGAAGTAACCCCGGCGCCGCAAGTTGCAGAGTACCTGGAAACTCCAGGGTCGCCGGAGGCTGTGCGCCAGGAACTTAACCGCCTCATAGAACTACTTGCCCTGCGCGATCGCGGCATGGCGCTGGAGGCGCTACACAGACTGCGCACTGCCGCGTTGGACGTCGGCTGGGAGGACTTCGCGGCCACCGCGCAGCGTATCGAAGTGCTGTTGCAGGACGAAGTGAACTGGCCAGCAGAAGCGGTTGCGGGCCATGCCCGTAGCCTGCTTGAGCACAGGGCCGGGCTTCCCTGCGGAGCCTAGGTAGAGTAGGGGCTTCACAGCAGGACAGGCTGATCTGGGAATGAGGCAATCGCCGCGAATTGCATGCCCTGCCGCAACATCTGCCTCACCGCCTCGATAAAACTCGATGGCGGCCACCGGTTGTTCGCTGCTTCTGCATTGATAAACATTGCAGCGCCTGTTTTTAGGAGTGCTCCTATAGACGGGTTACTAATGTTTTTCCATTAAATAGTGCAGTGCGACAGTAAGTTTTATAGTGGTTTTAATTGTTGGGAATTTTCCGTGCTCAATTGTTTTTCAGAGCGCTCCTATATTGAGTTCGATGTGGGCTCCCTAAACTCAGCCCCGCAACAGCACAGAAGCTCTCCGATAAACGGAAGCTTTATAACTTACTGTAGAACATCGCTCTCTCGGAGTTACTCATGAATTACAAAGCTCGCGCCCTCGCTGTACTGGTCGCTGCCACCGCCTCTACCGTTGCTCTGGCTTCAGACGGCAAAATCGATTTCAACGGCGAACTGAAAGCCGAAACCTGCAAGGTTGCGGTTAACGGCGCGGCTGGTGCGAGCCCGTCGACTGTCACGCTGCCAACCGTCTCTACCGCTGCCCTGGGAGCAAAAGGCCAAGTGGCAGGCCAGACCGGTTTCAATATCGAGCTGAGCGATTGTTCTGCCGCGCTGAAAACAGCTGCTGCATTCTTTGAGTCGAGCGGCAGCGTTGATGCAACCAGCGGCAACCTGAAGAACGTGAGCGGTACTGCCACCCAGGTTCAGCTGCAATTGGTTGACGCAACCAATGGCAACGCGATCAAGGCCGGCAACACTGCGCAGGTCACTTCCACCAGCCGTATTGCCATCGATGCAACCTCCAAGGCCGCCATCCTGCCATACGCTGTCCAGTACTACGCTCAAGCCCCGACCACTCCGGGTACCGTAGTTGGCTCCGTGACTTACTCCATCAATTATCAGTAAGTCGCCGCTCATGGACACACGCCCTGTTCAGTGACAAAAGGGCGTGCTTCCAGGCAGCAACGGGATTACGTAATGCCTTGCACATCTGCCCTCAGACAATTGCTCCTGGCAAGCCTTGTGACACTGACGTGTTCCCAGGCTATCGGGGGTGTAGTGATTACCGGAACCCGCCTGCTCTACCCGGCGGACCAGAAAGAAATCACGGTAAAACTCAACAACAACGGCACGCAGCCAGCGCTGATCCAGTCGTGGATCGACACCGGCAGCGTTGAGTCGACTCCGACCAGCTCCAAGGCGCCGTTCCTGCTTTCACCGCCGGTGGCGCGCATCGATCCGACCAAGGGCCAAAGCCTGCGGGTGTTGTTTACCGGGGCTCCCATGGCCCAGGACAAAGAGTCGGTGTTCTGGCTCAACGTATTGGAAATTCCACCCAAGCCCGAGGCGGGTGCAGATATCAATACGCTGCAAATGGCATTCCGTTCGCGGATCAAATTGTTTTATCGCCCGACCGGCTTGCCAGGCACTGCCAGCGAGGCGATCGAGCAGGTGCAGTGGCAATTGGTGCCCGCACGCGATGGGCAAGGCTTGGCCTTGCAGGCCTTCAATCCGTCGGCGTTCCATGTTTCGCTGATCGAGTTGGAACTGGTGGCTGGCGCCCAGCGTGAGCGCAGTGAAGACGGCATGATCGCTCCGGGTGAAACCCGCCAATTTGTGCTCCCAACGCTCAAGGTCCGACCGGCTGCGGGTGCTCAGGTGGAGTTCAGCGCTATCAACGATTACGGCGCACTGATCCCGACCCGTAAAGCACTCAAGCCCTGATTAAACCTCAAGTTTTTTAGTCGCGAGTCATTTATGTCGACCTCTTCCAGCTGCAGGCTTTCTCTGCGGGCGCGGCCTTGCTTCGCCTTGAATCCGCTCTCTGCCTTGATCCTCAGGGTATTGGCCATCGCCCCTGGTGCATGGGGTATACAGGGTGCGCTGGCGCAAGAGGTGCAGTTCAACGATGCGTTCCTGCCTGAAGACTCGCGCAATCTCGACTTGGGCGCCTACCAGACCGGCAACCCGGTGATGCCCGGGCAATACCGTGCAGACGTAGTGCTTAACGGCCAGTTGAACAGCCGCCAGGACATTCGCATCGACGCCCAGGCCGACGGCAGTAAGCCGGTGGTCTGCATGACGCGTGGCTTGCTTGAGCGTCAGGGTGTGGAGATGAGCAAGCTGGCGCCTGAAAGCACTTTGGCGCTGGACAGCCAGGGCTGTGCCGCCGTGGGCAGTCTGATCCCGGGTGCAACCGCGAATTTTTCACCGGAAAACCAGGCCCTCGACCTGAGCATTCCCCAGGCGGCGCTGCGGCGCAATGCCCGAGGATACGTCAGCCCGGAACTGTGGGATCGCGGCGTGACCGCAGGCATGCTCAGCTACAGCTTCAATGGCAGCCGTAACCGTACCCGCAGTGGCAACTCTGACTCGGCATTCCTGGGCCTGCACACCGGCCTCAACCTGGGTGACTGGCGCCTGCGCCACAACGCGTCGATGAGCTGGCAGTCACGTCAGGGCAATAATTACCAAGCCCTGGACTCCTATGCGCAACGCGACATCACCGCGTTGAAAAGCCAACTGACGGTGGGTGAGTCCAACACCTCCGGCGAGATCTTCGACACCCTGTCCTACCGTGGTGTGCAACTGGCCAGTGACGACCGCATGCTGCCCGACTCCATGCGCGGCTATGCCCCGGTGATCCGTGGGATTGCCCGCACCAACGCCCGTGTGACCATTCGCCAGGCCGGCAACATCCTGCTGGAAACCACCGTGGCTCCCGGGGCATTTGTGATTGATGACCTGTATTCAACCGGCTATGGCGGCGACCTCAGTGTCAGCGTGGCGGAAGCCGACGGCACTGAGCAGAACTTCATCGTGCCCTATGCCTCGGTCAGCCAGTTGCTGCGCCCCGGTACCTCGCGCTTCAGCCTGACCGCAGGCGAGACCCGCAATAACTACGTCGACAAGCAATCGCGCCTGCTACAAGGCACTGTGCAATATGGCCTGAACAATACGTTCACCGGATTTGCCGGGATGCAGTCCAGCGATGACTACACCGCCGTGCTCACCGGCCTGGCGTTTGGCACGCCGATCGGTGCCATGGCCATCGACTTGACTCACGCCCAGACTGACCTGGCCACTGGTGCCGCCAAAGGGCAGAGCATGCGGGTGTCCTACAGCAAAAATGTGCTCAGCACGGGCAGTAACTTCACCGTTGCGGCTTATCGTTTTTCTACCAGCGAATACCTGGACTTCAGTAACGCCATGCAACTGCTCGATGCCGAGAAAACGGGGTGGGACACCAGCATGTTCGGGCGCCCGCGCAGTCGCTTTTCGGTCACCGCCGACCAGAGCCTGGGGGAGTGGGGGCAAGTGGCAATCAGCGGCTATGCGCAGAACTACTGGAACCTGCCGGGCAGTGATTTGCAGTACCAGTTCAGCTACAGCAAGCAGTTCAATCGCATCAGCTTCAGTGTGAACGCCAACCGCAGCCGCATGGGCCTGGGGGACATGGAAAACAGCTTTTTGCTGACCATGAGCATGCCTCTGGAATTTGACGGTCCAGGCTTCAGCCCGCAAATGACCGCACAGGTAGGACGTGACTCCCAAGGCAACTACAGCGAGCAGGCCGGCATCAGCGGCACCGCTGGCGAGGACCGTCAATATGGCTACGGCGCGACGGTCGGCCATGACGGTGCCAGTAACAGCAAGAGCGCGGCCCTCAATGGCCAATACACCGGCGCGCGCGCCATGCTCAGCGCTGCCCTGGGACGCGGTGATGGCTACACCAGCGCCTCGGTGGGCGCGAGCGGCAGCGTGGTGGCGCATGCCGATGGGGTGACCATGACTCCTTATCGCGGTGAAACCATGGCGGTGGTCAGTGCCCCGGGTGCGCAGGGGGCCAAGGTGTCCGGCTACCCTGGCCTCAAGCTCGACAGCCGCGGCAATGCCGTGGTTCCGTACCTGCGGCCATATGAGTTGAACGAAGTGGCAATCGACCCTATTGGTAGCTCGCTGGACGTCGAACTCAGCGAAACCAGCCAACAGGTGGCCCCGCGCGCCGGTGCGGTGGTGCACCTCAAGTACACCACCAACCAGGGCCGCGCAGTATTGCTCAACGTACGCCTCGACGATGGCAGCAGCCTGCCCTTTGGTGCTGGCGTGACAGATATCGACGGCACCTCGGTCGGCGTGGTCGGGCAGGGTGGCCAGCTCTACGCACGGATCAAGCCGCAAACCCGTCAGTTACTGATCAACTGGGGAAGCAAGACCCATCAACAGTGCGCACTGGTCATCCCGGCGGGCCCCGGCGAAGGGCAGCAATTGCAACAGGTAGACGCGGTTTGTGCGGCCGGTAAGCAAGTCGCTGGCAGCGTGCAGCCCAACACTCTTCAAAAGGTACAGTTATGAACATTGGCGCTTTGATCAAGGCGGGCCTGGCCGTCGCGGCATTGTGGGCGGCGGCGGGGACGGCCATGGCGGTCACTTGCACCTACATGGAGGGTATCCAGCCGGCCGTGGGCTCCATGCCATTGCAGATTTCGGCGATCACTATCGGGCGCGATCTGCCGGTGGGTACCGAGGTATATCGTCAGCGCTTCAGCATGGCTGCGGGCCAGGCGCCCAAGCTTGAATGCCTCTATGCCCCGTATCAGCAGTGGACTGAGATGACAGTCGACTCCCGTTATCCCATGGCCAATGTGTCCAGCGGGACCTACGCCAACAAGGTCTATAGAACCAGCATTCCGGGGCTGGGGGTTGCCTTCAACAGCTCGGGCGGCCTGCTGCCAAGGCAATCTGGCAAGGCATGGACCACATGCACATCTGGCTACAGGTGTGTGGTCCCATTTGACGGGCCTTCGAACTTTGAGCTGATCTTGATCAAACTGGGCGATGTAACGCCTGGTGTATTGGTGGGCAATACGTTGCCGGTCGTCAGTCTGTACGGCAACTTCGGCGATGCGAGAATGCGCGGCTTCAGTATGGGGATCTCCGGCAATATCCAGATTGTCTCGAGTACCTGCCGTACACCGGATGTCTCGGTGCCCATGGGCTCTCATCTGACCTCCAAGTTCACCGGGCTCAACAGCAGCACGGGCTGGACGGATTTTTCCATCGCTTTGAATGACTGCCCGGCGTTCAACGGGATCTATACGACAACGGGGCCGGCCTGGTCATCGCAAAGTGGAAATTTTCCTTCTGGTACGAACATCGGCAGTGGCTCTCTGGTGCGTAACACCCTGCAGTACCGCATCGACCCCGCGCGTACGGCGATCAACACGAATAACGGTGTACTGAGCCTCGACCCTGGCGCCACGGGCAGTGCGCCCGCCGCCACAGGGGTTGGCGTGCAGGTGCAGAACCGCAACGGCAACTCGGTCATCCTTGGAACCAACCAAAGCAGCGGCCTCACCCTGCGCCCCAACGAGGGGAGTTATACGATCCCCTTGCGCGCCCGCTACCTGCAGACGGCGAGCAAGGTAACCCCCGGCCCGGCGAATGCCTCGGCGACGTTTACGATTATTTACCAGTGATTGCTCCTGCTAGGTCTGCGTCAGAACCGATCCAGCCGATAGGCCGCCAATGCCGGCAATCCCTGGGGCTGAGGCACATAAATCGGCGATACCCACTGCGCGATCAGCTCGGCAGTGACGGCCGCTTGCGTCAACCCCAAATGTTGATGCCCGAAAGCAAGCAACACTCTGCCGTCGCACACCCGGTCGATGATCGGCAGCGAGTCCGGCAACGACGGCCGAAAGCCCATCCACGGCGTGGCGTCCTCAGCGCTCAGTTCGTCACGCAACAGGCCGCGGCTGAGCCTGTGCAACTGCCAGGCGCGCTGCATGTTTGGCGGGCGGTCGAGGCCGGCGAATTCCACGGTGCCGGCCAGCCGTAGCCCATCGCTCATGGGCGTCATGATGAACTTGCGTTCCAGTGAGGTGACGGCGAAGGGCAGGCGATCTTGTTCATGGGGCAGCATCAGGTGATAACCGCGCTCGGTGTCCAGGGGCACCTTTTTGCCGGTCAGCGCCTGGGTGAGCCTGGCCGAGTGGGCGCCGCAGGCGATCACCACCTGGCGTACGGCCAAGCGGCCCTGGTCGGTGATCAGTGCAACGCCCTGGGCCTGAAGCTGGCCGTCCCGGACCTGGCGCTTGAGAAAGGTCACGCCGCTGGCCTTGGCGGCCTCGACCAGTTCGCACACCACGCGATACGGATCGAGGAAATGCCCGGTGCGGGGAAAGAACAAGCCCCCCTGGATCCGCTCGCTTAATTGCGGTGCGGCCTGCTGCACGGCGTCGGCCGACCAGCAGTCCACCGGCACATTCTGCTGGGTCATGCGCGCTTGCAAACCCTCAATTGCTTGCCGCGATTCGGCACGCTCGAACACCAGCAGCGAGCCGTCCTCGCGCATCAACTGTGGCCGGTCGATGTTCGCCAACAAGCGCTGCCAGGCGCCCAGGCTGCTTTCGTTGAGGGCACGGATGCCGGCGACCGTGCGCTGGTAAGCTGCCGGGCGCAGGTTTAACAAGAGGCGAGCAAACCAGGGCAGCGCACGGGGCAGGTATTTCCAGTCCAGGCGCAGCGGCCCCATGGGATCCATGAGCATCGCGGGCAGGCGCATCAGGATCGACAGGTCGGCGATGGGGAACACCTGTTCGGTGGCCAAATGCCCGGCATTGCCGAACGAGGCGCCCATCCCCGGTTCCTGCTGGTCGATGACCACCACGCGCCGGCCCTGGTGCGCCAGTTGCAGCGCGCAGGCGACGCCGATGATGCCGGCGCCGACCACCGCGATGTCGATCTCGGGTTGACGATTGTCGAGCATGATCAGGCTTCTCTCTGGCCGTCGAGCAAGCGTCGCAGCCGCAGCGGATTGCCTTGTTTCAGTGCGTCGGGCAGCAGGCTGTCGGGGAAGTCCTGGTAGCACACCGGCCGCAGGAAGCGCAGGATCGCGGCGGTGCCGACCGAGGTCGAGCGCGAGTCCGAGGTCGCGGGGAAGGGCCCGCCATGCACCATGGCATCACACACCTCGACCCCGGTCGGCCAGCCGTTGACCAGCAGCCGGCCAGCCTTGCGCTCAAGTGCCGGCAGCAATGCCCGTGCCTGTTCAACATCGCCCTCATCCAGGTGCAGGGTGGCGGTCAACTGGCCTTCGAGGTGCTCAGTCACTTGGCGCATTTGCGCGTTGTCGGCGCACTGCACCAGGAGCGAGGCGGCGCCGAAGACTTCGGCCTGCAAATGCGGGTTGGTAAGGAAGTCTTGCGCGTGGGTAGTAAACAGCTGCGCCTGGCATTGGTTCGGCCCTTGCGCCGGCAACCCGCAGGCCAGGCAGTGGGCATGCTCAGCCAGTGCGCTGACGCCCGCCTCATAGGCCTGGAAGATGCCCGGTGTGAGCATGGTCTGCGCCGGGCTGCGTTGCAGCAAGTCGCTGGCGAGGCTGACAAACTGCTGCAGTTCCGGACCTTGAACCGCAATCACCAGGCCGGGGTTGGTGCAGAACTGCCCGGCGCCCTGGGTCAATGAGGCAACAAACCCTTGTGCCAGCGCTTCGCCGCGCGCCTTGAGGGCGCCCGTAAACAGGTACACCGGGTTGATGGCGCTCATTTCCGCGTACACCGGAATGGGCTCCGGCCGTGCCTGGGCCGCCTGGCACAAGGCAATACCGCCACTTTGCGAACCGGTGAATCCCACTGCCTTGATCCTTGGGTCGCTGACCAGGGCAATCCCCACTTCGCGTCCGGAACCGTACAGCAGGGAAAACACGCCCTCGGGCAGACCACACTGCTTCACGGCACGTGCCAGCGCGCGGGCCACCAGTTCGCTGGTGCCGGGGTGGGCGCCGTGGGCCTTGACGATCACCGGGCAACCGGCGGCGAGGGCTGAAGCGGTATCACCGCCGGCCACCGAGAACGCCAGCGGGAAGTTACTGGCGCCGAATACGGCCACCGGGCCCAGCGGCACCTGGCGTTGGCGCAGGTCGGCACGGGGCAGGGGCTGGCGGCCTGGTTGGGCGCCATCGACCCGCACGTCCAGCCATTCGCCAGCGCGTACGGTGCGGGCGAAGGTGCGCAGTTGCTGGCAGGTGCGGCCCCGTTCGCCCTGAATCCGCGCGTGGGGCAAGCCGGTTTCGGCCACGGCACGCTCGATCAGTTCATCGCCGAGGGCTTCGATTTCGCTGGCGATGGTTTCGAGGAATTCAGCACGCGCCGCCAGGGATGTCTCGCGGTAGCTGTCGAAGGCTGACCACGCCAACGCGCAAGCCTGGGCCACCTGCTCGGTGGAACCGCCGGGATAGGCCGGCTCCAGCGCAGCATCGGTGGCTGGGTTGATCGCACGGATGGCTGTGCGGGTGCCGGGAATGGAGTGCTGACCGATCAGCATATTGCCTGTCAGAGTCATGGCCTGTTCCTGAAAAAAGAAGGGACGCCGCTGTGTAGCAGCGGCGTACGAGCAGTCAGTCGACGTTCTGTTCTGCCGACCAGTTGGCGTACCACTGGCGGAACAGCGCGTACTGGTGCTCGGCATACCGGCGTTGGGCATCGCTGAGCACATCGCTGTCGTTGAAGTGCAGGCTGTATTCCAGGTCGCCATTGAGCACCATCAGGTGCTTGTAATAGAGCACCAGGTCGCAGCCTTCATCGAAGGACGACAGCACCGCCAGCGCCGCTTCCAGCTCCCGGGCCTGGCGCCGGGCCTTGGCATCGCCCTTGGCAGCCTTCTTACTCAGGGCCACCAGTTGCAGGACTTCCCGTGGCAGGGCGTTGCCGATGCCAGTGATCGCGCCGGTGGCGTTGCAGTTGACGAAACCGTGCACCACCTGGGTATCGACACCGACCATCAGGGTCACGTCATCGTCTTTGGAAGTGATGTGTTCGGCCGCATAGCGCAGGTCGGCACCGCCGCCGAACTCCTTGAAGCCGATCAGGTTCGGGTACTCGCGACGCAGTTCAAAGAACAGGTCGGCGCGGGTGGCGAAGCCGTAGTAGGGGCTGTTGTAGATCACCGACGGCAGGTTCGGTGCGGCGCTGAGGATCGCCGCGAAGTGGGCCTTTTGCGCAGTGGCCGAAGCGCCACGGGACAGCACCCGTGGGATGACCATCAAACCGTGGGCGCCGACCTTGGCGGCGTGGGCGGCATGGGATATTGCTTCACGGCTGTTGACCGCCCCGGTGCCGACAATGGTCGGGATGCCCGCAGCCACCAGGCGCGCCACGCCTTCCTGGCGCTGGGCTTCGGTGAGCAACGGCCAGTCGCCCATGGAGCCGCAATACACCACGGCGCTCATGCCGATGTCGATCAGTTCGCGGCCCTTGGCGACCAGGGCGTCGA
Organism: Pseudomonas sp. MF5691; assembly: GCF_016405645.1. Classification (NCBI taxonomy): domain Bacteria; kingdom Pseudomonadati; phylum Pseudomonadota; class Gammaproteobacteria; order Pseudomonadales; family Pseudomonadaceae; genus Pseudomonas; species Pseudomonas sp. MF5691. The sequence goes on along the minus strand of NZ_JAEKDC010000013.1, from coordinate 4,416 downwards.
AGTCCGGCTGACGCTCGGCGGTGCACGGGGTCATCAGGGCAGGGATGCAGCCGGTGAAAATGTTATCGCTCATGGTTCTATCTCCTTGGAAGGGTCTGTTGTAACGCTGCCGGGTGCTCAAATGCCCCAGGCGAAGGGGTCCTGTTCGTCGATCAGCAAGGTGCTGTCGGCGGTCATATAGGCGCGGCCGGTGATGAAGGGGCGGATGCGTTCGCCCTCCCATTCAAAACGGCCTTCGAATTGGCTGGCGGTGATGCTGGCTTGTACCCAGGGCTCACCGGCCTGAAGCTTTCCATCGGCGGCCAGGCACGCCAGCTTGGCGCTGGTACCCGTGCCGCAGGGCGAGCGGTCGTAGGCCTTGCCGGGGCACATGACGAAGTTGCGGCTGTCGGCCTGGTCGTCATCGGCGAACAGTTCGATATGGTCGATCAACGCGCCGTCTGCGCCATGGATGCCTTGGGCTTCGAGGGCCTTGAGCATGGCCCAGGTGAAGTCGGTAAGGACCTCGACATTGGCCATGTGCACATCCTGGCCGTGCTCGGACACCAGGAAAAACCAGTTGCCGCCCCAGGCGATATCGCCGTAGATCCGGCCATGCCCCGGTACATCCACGGGCACCTGCTGGCGATAGCGATAGGCGGGCACGTTGCGCAGGGTGACCGCGCCGTCCTCATGCAGGGTGGCGCTGACTTGGCCCACCGGCGTGTCGATGCTGTGCACCCCTGGCGCGATGCGGCCCAAGTAGTGCAACGAGGCAATCAGGCCGATGGTGCCGTGGCCACACATGCCGAGGTAGCCGGCGTTGTTGAAAAAAATCACCCCGCAGGTGGCCCCCGGCGAAACCGGCTCGCAGTACAGCGCGCCGACCAGTACATCGTTGCCACGGGGCTCCAGCAGGCAGGCGCGGCGCCATGGGTCGTGCTCGGTGCGCAGGCTCTCGAGCTGCTCGGCGATGGTCTGGCCGGCCAGCTGCGGGAAGCCATTGATGATCAGGCGCGTCGGTTCGCCGCCGGTGTGGGAGTCAATCACATGCAGTCGTTTCATCCAGCTATTCCTTGGTGATTGGCCAATTACGCGTTCGCCGGGTGCATGCCGGTAGTGGGCAGCACGGCTTCGCTTTCGTCGTCTTCGTGTTCCAGTTCTACCAAGTGCGCCGGCACGCCGGTGGCCGCACCCCAGTAGTAGATGCCCATGGCGCAGGCGGCGACGACCAGGGTGTCGAAGGGATGACTGAGCACGCCCAGGCCGCCGAAACTACCGAGTTTCGACAGCACCATGGTCACGGCGTAGAAGCCGATCAGCCACGCGCTGGAGCGCACTTGCTGGGCGATGCTCAGGTGCTGGGTCGGCACCAGGCGGCGGCACAGCAGGTACACCACAAACATCACGATTTGCAGGCCCAGCAGCCAGGACACGGTGTTCCAGCCCGACCAGTAGACGATCAGCGCGGCGATGATGAACGACAGCGGGCCCAGCACACTCATCCACTTGACCCGGAACGGGCGCGGCATGTCCGGTGCATTGCGTCGTAACGCAGCCACGCACACCGGGGCCACGGCGTAGCTCAACACCAGGGCGGCGGACACCACATTGATCAGCGCTTCCCAGGACGGGAACGGCAGGGTCCAGAACACCGACAAGCCAAAGGTCAGCCACAACGCCGGGCGCGGGATGCCGGATTTCTCATCAATACGCGTGAAAATCTTGAAGAAGGTGCCGGTCTGCGCCCAGCCATAGATCACCCGTGGCGTGGCGTTCATATAGATATTGCCGCAGCCGCTGGGGGAGATCACCGCGTCGGCCACCACCAGGTAGGCCAGCCAGCCCACGCCCAGGGCCAGGGCGATATCGCGATAGGGCAGGGCCAGTTCCTTGCTGATGCCGGCCCAGCCATTGGCGAGCATTTCGGTGGGCACGCCGCCGAGGAAGGCCACTTGCAGCAGCACATAAATTGCCGTGGACAGCAGCACCGAAAGGATCAGGGCAATGGGAATGGTGCGTTGTGGGTTTTTCACTTCGCTGGCCACCGAGATGATCGGCGTCAGCCCCAGATAGGCAAAAATCACCCCGCCGGCGGACACCGCCATTTCAATCCCCGACAGGCCGAACGGCGCGAACCCCTGGGAGTGGAAGTTGGCCGGTTTGAAGAAGGTGAACAGCACGCCAATCACCAGCAGCGGCACGATGAACTTGAAAATGCTGACCAGGTTATTGGCGATGGCGAAGGTCTTGACGCTGCGGTAATTGAGCACGAAAAACAGGCAGAGCAGGCCGAACTGCACCAGCCAGCCGAGGGGGGTGGGGTCGCTGGAGCCAGCCTTGGTCAACTCGGGAAACCAGGCGGCGGCATATTGCCTTGCGGCAACCACTTCAATCGCCACCAGGCTGGAAAACGCGATCAGCGTGATAAAGCCCATCAGGTAGCCCAGCAGCGGGCCGTGGGAATACACCGGGTAGCGCACCACGCCCCCGGCACGGGGCAGGGCGGCGCCCAATTCGCAATACACAATGCCCAGCAACAGCACGGCAAAACCGCCGAGCAACCAGGAAAAAATCCCCGCGGGGCCGGCAATGGACGACACGTGACTGGCGGCAAACAACCAACCGGAACCGAAGATGGCTCCCAGGCCGATAAAGGTGAGGTCGATCAGAGACAGCTGTTTCTTGAACTTGCCTTGGGCTGACATAGCGGCGCCTTCTTGTGGGTTATTGGATAGGCATGCAGTGGCGCTACAGTGAACCCATCGGCGCGCTGGCGATTGATGTTTTGCGCGGCTATCAATGACGAATTCAGCACAATTGCCAGGTGGGCAACGGCACTCGACAGGGCCCCGGCCATCGGGCAATCTGCTGGCCCGGCGAGGCGATAAACGAGGCGGTGAGCGGCATGATGCACAACGCGTTTGCAGCCCTGTGCCAGGGCGATGAGCAGCGCCCCCACAGCCTCGAACAGCTGCTGGCGGGCGTGGCCATGCTGTTACCGATGCTCGACGTGATCCCCAATGCGACGATGTTTATAAAGGATGTGCAGGCGCGCTATGTCATGGCCAACCACACCCTGGTGCAGCGCTGTGGCTTGAAAGACCGGCGCCCGTTACTGGGCAAGACCAGCGCCGAAGTGTTCCCCGCGCAGTTGGGGCCGGGCTATACCGAACAGGATCGGCGCGTACTGGAACAGGGCCTGGTACTGGAGGACCAACTGGAGTTGCACCTGTACGGCAGCCGCGAACCCGGTTGGTGCCTGACCCACAAATGGCCGTTGTATAACCGCGAGGGGGCGATCATCGGCTTGGCTGGGATTTCGGTCGACCTGCAATCCGCCAGCGAGACCCACCCGGCCTATCAGCGCCTGGCGGCGGTGGACGAACACATCCGCGCCCATTTCAACCAGCGCGTGACCCTCGGCGAACTGACACGCATCGCCGGCATCTCGGTGGCGCAACTGGAGCGTTACTGCAAGCGCGTATTCCACCTGACACCCCGGCAGATGATCCAGAAAGTGCGCCTGGAACATGCCCATCGCCTGTTGCACACCGAGTTGCCGATCACCGAAGTGGCCTTGCAATGCGGCTACACCGACCACAGTGCATTCACCCGCCAGTTCAAGGCATTGACTGGCTTTACGCCGCGTCAGTATCGGCAGGCCACCAGCCAAGGAGTGGGCGCAAGTCCCTGTGACAGATGGCTTGCCAGCGATAGCGGTGGGTCAGCCAGCATCAATCCCAGCAATGCCGCCGCCATCGCAGCCTCGCTGGGGCTCGACAGCTCCCACCTCGATCTTCAGGGGGTGGAGGATTGCATTTCAGCTGTCACCGCAGGATGCATACGATGCTCAATGTGCTGAAGATCCAATGTGGGAGCTGGCTTGCCTGCGATAGCGGTAGCTCAGCCAACATCAACCCCAGCAATACCGCCGCCATCGCCGCCTCGCCGGGGCTCGACAGCTCCCACCTCGACCTTCAGGGGTTGGAGGATTGCATTTCACTGCCACCGCAGGATGCATACGGTGCTCAATGTGCTGAAGATCCAAGGTGGGAGCTGGCTTGCCTGCGATAGCGGCGGGTCAGCCAACATCAACCCCAGCAATGCCGCCGGCATCGCCGCCTCGCTGGGGCTCGACAGCTCCCACCTCGATCTTCAGGGTTTGGAGGATTGCGTTTCAGCTGCCATTGCAGGATGCATCCGGTACTCAATGTACTGAGGATCCAAGGTGGGAGCTGGCTTGCCTGCGATAGCGGTAGTTCAGCCAACATCAACCCCAGCAATGCCGCCGGCATCGCAGCCTCGCCGGGGCTCGACAGCTCCCACCTCGATCTTCAGGGTTTGGAGGATTGCGTTTCAGCTGCCATTGCAGGATGCATCCGGTACTCAATGTACTGAGGATCCAAGGTGGGAGCTGGCTTGCCTGCGATAGCG